>JAGOBN010000419.1 GCA_017999235.1 Anaerolineales bacterium
GGCGAAGATCACCGAGTGCACGGCCCCGATCTTGGCGCAGGCCAGCATGGCGAACACGATCTCCGGGATGCGCGGCAGATAGATGGTGACGCGGTCGCCCTTGGCCACCCCCATGGACTTGAGGATATTGGCCATCTTATTGACTTCGCGGTTGAGGGCGAAATAGGAGTAGGTGCGGTGGTCGGTGCCGTCCTCGCTCTCCCAGATCAGGGCCAGCTTGTTGCGGCGCCAGGTCTTGAGGTGGCGGTCGATGGCGTTGTGGACGATATTGGTCTTGCCGCCGGTGAACCACTTGAAGAACGGCTGGTTCGAGTCGTCCAGCACCTTGTCCCATTTCTGGAACCACTCCAGTTCCTCGGCGCGCTGGGCCCAGAACCCCTCCAGATCGGTCTGGGCAAAGCGGGCCAGGGCCTCCCAATCCGGGACGTTGGACTGCGCCACCAGACGCGCATCCGGGTAATAGACTTCGCCTTCGAGCGGAGACGGGGCGGCCGACGCGGACATAGGCTCTCCTGAAGAAGATGGGGTGGGGGATAAAGACCCGAGCAAGTCTTTGATGTGGGACACGCCGTTATTCTCCTGGACAGGGATCGGCCGACAGTTCCAGCCCGCCGGCGGCGCGAGTATAGCACTGACAATACGCGGCGGCGGGGTCGCCGGCCTCGGCCGAGCGCCACAGCCAATAGGTGACGCGGGTTTGCACGCACACCTGGCCGGCGGCGTCCCGCACCACGCGCGCCGCCAGGTAGCCCAGGCCGCCGGCCTGCGGCTCATCCAGATAAAAGACCCGGTCCTGCTCCAGGCCGGCCGGCCCGCGGGTCCAGACCACCTCGCGCTGCACGGCCAGCCACAGCGCCAGCAGCGGCAGCGCCATGAGCAGCAGCCACGCGCCGCAGCCCAGCACACAGCCGCGCCGCGACATGGGCGCGGCGCCACCGGAACGCGGCGCCGCCGGCTTGGCCGCCGCCGTCATCGCACGCCCAGCAGCTCGACTTCGAAGATGAGCGTGGCGTTGGGCGGGATTACGCCGCCGGCGCCGCGCGCGCCGTACCCAAGTTCGGGCGGGATCGTCAGGCGGGCCTTATCGCCCACGCACAGGGCCGCCACGCCTTCATCCCAGCCCGGGATCACCTGGCCGGCCCCGAGCACAAACTCAAACGGCTGGCCGCGGTCTACAGAGCTGTCGAACTTCCGGCCGTCGGTCAGCCAGCCGGTGTAATGCACGGCTACCCGGCTGCCTTTCTTTGGCTGGACCCCCGTGCCCGTGGTCAGCTTCTCGATCTTGAGCGGTTCCGCCATACTGGGCTCTGCCTTTCCACCGGCCGCGGCCGGCGTCGCAATGAAACGCGCCGGGGCGCTACGTGAACAGCGGCCGCACGCGCCGTTCCTCCGGCGCGCCCGGCTCCCCCAGCACTTTATACATCCCCACCGGCACGGTTTTGCCCTTCACCAAGCGGGCCTCGCCGAACTCGATCTCAAATTGGTCTTTCACTTTCGCGTAGGTGAACTCGGTGATCAGCAGCGGCCACTTCAGGTCTTTGGTCAGGTCTTGCACGCGCGAGGCCAGGTTGACGCCGTCGCCCATGACCGTGTAGTTCACGCGCCGGCCGGAGCCCACCAGCCCCACAAACACCTCGGCCGAGTTCAGGCCGATGCCCATTTCCAGTTTGGAGGGCTTGCCCTCCGCCGCCCACTTGGCCCGCAGGCGGTCCAGCTCCACGCGCATCTCAATCGAACAGCGCACCGCCCGCGCGGCGTGATCGGGATACCACAGCGGCGCGCCGAAGAACGCCATCACCAGGTCGCCCTCGTATTTGTCCACCGTGCCGCCGTGGCGGTGGATGACCTCGGTCATCACACCCAGATACTCGTTGAGCGTGGCCACCAGCGCCTCCGGGGTCATGGCCTCGGACATGGTGGTGAAGCCGCGGATATCCGAGAACAGGATGGTCAGCTCGGCGCGCTGGCCGCGCATCGCGGCGATGCCTTTGTCGATGAGCTGGCCCACCATCTCCGGCGAGATAAACATCTCGAAGATGCCGCGCACCCGGCGCTTCTCCAATTCCTCGCTGACCGCGCGTTCCAGGGTGGGCACGGCGAAGGCGATCACCAGCGTGGCCAGCGGCGCCACCAGCGGGATCTCGGCCCGCAGCCCCAGGAAGGCGCCCAGCCACAGCGCTCCGCCGGCCAGCAGCAGGCCGGCCAGCGCCGCGCTGGCCCAGGTGGGCTGGCGGATCAGCAGCAGCGCCAGACCCAGGCCGCCGGACAGCAGGATGCTGATCAGCATGGGGGCGCGCTCGCCCAGCGAGCACAGCCGCAAGACGCTGGTGACGCCTTCGGCCGGGGCCGCGCATACGCCCGACCAGAGCGCCAGCGGCGCGCCGCTCAGCGCCGTATCCAGAGCGTTGGCCATGATCTCCACACCGGAGGTGGGGCGCTGAAAGCCGAAAGGCGTGGGGTAGATGTCCTGCAGCGAGACCGCCGTCGCGCCGATGAGCACGATCTTGTCCTGGAAGGTGGCCGGGTCTTCGCGGAATTGATCGCCGTTGACCACCTTCACGGCCGAGATGATCGGCACGCTGGCCTCCGGGCCGCGGAAGTCCACGCGCAGGAAGCGCCGGTCCAGCGCCAGCGTGCGCGCCCCAAACTGGAAGCTCTCCACCTGCGGCTGGGCCGCCAGCGGCTCGCCGCTGTAGAGCGCGGCCGCCACCACCGGCCAGCTGTAGTAATAATCGCCCTGGCCCGGATCGCGGGCGGTGTTGTCCCAGGCCAGGATGCTGTGGACGGCGCCGTCGGCGTCCCGCTGGATGTTGGTGACGCCAAAGCCGGCCGCGGCGGCGGCCAGGCTGGGGATGGGCTTGCGCAGGGCGATGATCTGATCGCCCGTGAACTGCTTCTCGATCTCGCCGTTTAGCACCACATTGCCGGCGGCACGCAGGGAGGCGGCCAGCGCGGCATCCCCAAACTGCACGGTCAGCGTCTGGCCGGGCGTCAGCGGATCTTGGGCGGGCGCGCCGTCCGCCGCCAGCACGGCCAGCGGGTTGACCTGGAACTGGCCGGCCACGCGCGCCACGTCGTCGCCGGCCGCCACGGTATAGGCCAGCGGCTCAAAGACCGGGATTTGCAGGAGCTGGCCGGGGGACAGGGTGCAGGGATCAGCAAGGTTGTTGACGCTGGCCAGGGTCTCGGCCGTCACCTGGAAGCGCGCGGCCAGCATCGCCAGCGTATCCCGCAGCACCAGATGCTGCTGGGCCGGCTGGGTGGGGATGAGCAGGGTTTGCCCGCCGCAGAGGGTGCCGGCGTTATCCAGCTGGTTGGCCGCGATCAGGTCGGCCGGCGGGACGCCATAGCGCTGGGCGATCTCCAGAAAGGTCTCGCCTTGGATAGTGTAGGTGGCCGGCTTAAAGCGCTCCGGCTCACGGAAGAACACGTCCAGGGCGATCACCCGCGCGCCGCCGGCCTTCAGCCGGTCCACCAGCTGCGCGAAGTAGGTGCGCGGCCACGGCCACTGCAGCTCGCTGTTGGCGAAGGTGTAATCGTCGATGGCGACGATCACCAGGGGCGCGCGCAGGGGCTGCGGGCCGCGCAGTTGGAAGGCCAGGTTGACGGCCCCCAGCTCCAGGCCGTCCAGCAGGCCCGCCAGGCCCGCCGTCAGCACGGCGCCGACGATGATCACGATCAGACCGACGCTTTGACGGCGCAGGTTTCGGGGGCGCATAGGGTCCCGTGAACGGATGAATAGCGGCTTAGGCCGCGCTTAGGGCGCCGGCGGGCAGGCGACGTCGTCGTAGACCCAGCGGCCGGTGGCCACTTGGCCGTCCAGGGAGCGAACTGTCACCGTCCCGCTGGCCTGGGTGCAGCGCGGAAAATCCAGCTCAAAGCTCTGGCCGGGCTCATAGGCCAACGGCTCGGCGCCACCGGCCGCCGTGATGATGATCAACAACCGGTAGGTCGGCTGGGCCGAGTCCGTGCAGTTGCCGACGCATAACGCCGCCACCTCGCGGATCTCCAGCGCCGGCGCCGGCGTGGGCGTCTCCAGCGGCGGGGCGGTGGCGGTGGGCGTCTCCGTGACAAACGGCAGGCCGGGATACGGCGATTGGAACTGCGGCGCGCACACCGGCCCCGGCAGGATTTGTTCCCAGCGCACCGCCGGGATGCGCAGGCTCTGGCCGGCGGTCACCGTGTACGGCGCGGACAGCCCGTTGGCCTGGACGATCGCGTCCGGCAGCACGCCATAGGCGCGCGCCAGGCAGAAGATGGTCTCGCCCGGCTGGACGGTGTGCTGGCCGAGGCTGGGGACGGTGGGCCGCGGCGGCACGGCGGTGGGCGTGGCCGGCGCCTGGGTGGGCGCGGCGGTGGGTATCGCCGCGGCGGTTGGGGCCGGCGTGGCGGACGGGGCCGCGGCCGCGGTCTGGGCCGGCTCCGCGGTGGGCGCGGGGGCCGCGGTCTCTGTATCGCTGGGGACCGGCGTGGGGCTGGCCGGCTCCAGCGTGGGCGTGCCCAGCGCCACCGGCAGGGTGGCGCTGCCCTGAGCCACGGCCTCGGTGGCCAACGCCACGAGTTCGGTCGCCTCCGGCACGCTCACGCCCCAGTGC
>JAGOBN010000420.1 GCA_017999235.1 Anaerolineales bacterium
GTTCGCGTTTCTCCGCTTTGCGTGGGCGCACGGCCTGCGCTGCCTGCCGCAGCCGTTGGCCAGCGACCCGGTGCGGCACCTGGCCGCGTATGCCTGGATCCCGGGCCGGCGCCTGCTCCCGGAAGAGCTGACCGCGGCGCGGATCAGCGAAGCCCTGGCGTTTTATGCCGCCCTCAATCAGCCTCGGTCGGCGCCCGCCGCGGCGGCGCTCTCCGCCGCATCCGAGGCGTGCTTCAGCCTGGCGGCGCATGTGGACACGGTGGAACGCCGGCTGGAACGCTTGCGGCGTATGCCGCCCGAGACCGAAATCCATCAGCAGGCCCTGACCTTCGTCGAGACCGCCGTGTGGCCGCTGTGGCGGACGGTGGCCGCGGCCACCCGCCAACGCGCCGCCGCGCTGGGGCTGGCCTGGGAGGCCGAACTCCCGTGGGCGGATCGGCGGTTATCGCCCTCCGATTTTGGCTATCACAACGCCCTGCTAACGGCGGATGACCACCTGCGGTTTATTGATTTTGAATATGCCGGCTGGGATGACCCTGCCAAACTGGTGTGTGATTTTTTCTGCCAGCCGGCGGTGCCGGTGCCGGCGCGCTTTTGGGCGGACTTTGTTGACGCCGTAGTCGCCGACCTGGCCGACCCGGCGCTGGCCCGCAACCGAATTGGCTTGCTCTGGCCCGTCTATCAACTCAAATGGGTCGGCCTCCGGCTGAACGAGTTCTTGCCCGTCGGCCACCACCGCCGCCAGTTCTCCGGCGCCTCCGCCGATCGTCGGCGGCATCAGTTGGCTCAGGCGCAGACGGCGCTCGCCGCGGTGGCGGCCGCGCGGGCGCCCGCCTAGGCCCAGGAGATTGACCATGCCAAAAGTCTGCGTACTCGGCAGCAATTCGTTCTCCGGCCAAGATTTTGTCGATCTGCTGCTGGAGCAGCCCGGCTATACCGTCCTCGGCGTCAGCCGCTCGGCGGAGCGCCCGGCGCTGTATCTGCGGTACCGTCAGCGCGACACTCTGAAGCGCTATCGCTTTGTGCGGGCGGATTTCAACCGCGACCTCCCGGCGCTGCTGGAACTGCTCGACGCCGAACAGCCGGAGTACATCGTCAATTTCGCCGCGCAAAGCGAGGTGGCCCCGAGCTGGGAACACCCGGAGCACTGGTATCAGACCAACACCGTGGCGTTGGCTCAACTGGTCAACCATCTGCGGCGGCAAACGTACGTCCGGCGGTATCTGCATATTTCGTCGCCGGAAGTCTACGGCACCTGTGAAGGCGTGGTAACCGAAAGCGCGCCGCTCAACCCCAGCACTCCGTACGCGGCCTCCAAAGCCGCCGCCGACATGCTGTTGACCACTTACCGGCGCCAATTCAACTTTCCGCTGCTGACGGTGCGCGCCACGAATGTGTACGGCGCGCGCCAGCAGTTGTTCAAGATCATCCCGCGCACCGCCCTCTACCTCAAGCTGGGGCGGCCCATCGAACTGCACGGCGGCGGCCGGGCGGTCAAATCCTATATCCATATCCGCGACGTATCGCGCGGCGAACTGGCGGTGCTGGAAGCCGGCCAGGTCGGCGAGCTGTACCACCTGTCACCCGGAGCCGGCGTGGAGGTCCGCGAGGTAGTGCGGCGCTTGTGCGAACAGGGCGGCTACAACTTCGCCGCCGCCACGACCGCCGTTGCCGAGCGGCCCGGCCAGGACGCGGCCTACGTCATCGACTCCAGCAAGGCGCGCCAGACTTTGGGCTGGCGGCCCGTCATCTCCCTGGACGAGGGCCTGGCGGAAGTGAGCGCCTGGGTGGACCAAAACTGGGCGGTCCTCCAGCACGAGCCGCTGACCTACATCCACCAGCCTTAAGAGGACCACCATGGGCCGTCTGTTGAATGTTCTGACCCCGCTGCATCGCCAGACCAAGCGCGAATACGTGCAACGGATGCTGGATGACAAAGTGGCGTGCATGCGCAAGGCCAAGGAATACGAGTTTGACTACTGGGATGGGGATCGGCGGTATGGTTTCGGCGGCTACCGCTACGTGGACGACCGCTGGAAAAACGTGGCCCAGCCGCTGATCGAGCTGTACCAGCTGAAACCCGATGCCCGCATCCTGGATGTCGGCTGCGGCAAGGCCTTCCTGCTGTACGAGTTCAGCCGCCTCCTGCCCCAGGCCGAGATCGTCGGATTTGATGTGTCGCGGCACGGCTTGGCGGAGGCCAAGCCAGAAATCCGTGACCGCCTGTTCCGCTACCGCGCGCAAGACCGTTATCCCTGGGGCGACGGTTACTTCGACCTGGTGCTGTCGGTGAACAGCCTGCACAATCTGCGCGTATTCGAGCTTGCCGCGGCCCTGCCGGAAATCGAGCGGGTCGGGCGGAACAAGTATCTGTGCCTCGAGAGTTACCGGAACGAGCAAGAGCTCTTCAACCTGCAATGCTGGGCGCTCACCTGCGAGTCGTTCTTTGACACCGCCGAGTGGATCTGGCTCTATCAGCATTTTGGGTACACCGGCGACTATGAGTTCATTTATTTCGAATAGCGTTCAGCCCACTGTGAGAGCCCTATGCGCGCCACCGCCGCCATCCTAGTGAACCTCAATCAGCCCCTTGTCCTGGCCGAAGTTGAAATCCCCGCGCTGGAGTGCGGGCAGGTGCTGGTGCGGGTGCGGGCCAGCGGGATCTGCGGCACCCAGCTCAACGAGATCGCCGGCCAGAAGGGCGCCGACCGCTTTCTGCCGCACCTGCTCGGCCATGAAGGCAGCGGGGTGGTGCTGGAGACCGGCCCCGGCGTCACCCGGGTCCGGCCGGGGGAGCATGTGGTCCTGCATTGGCGCAAGGGCGCCGGCATCGACGCGCGCCCGCCGCGTTACACCTGGGGCGCGCGCACCGTCAACGCCGGCTGGGTGACCACGTTCAATACGCATGCGGTCGTGTCGGAAAACCGCCTGACGCCCTATGCGCCCGACATCCCATTTGACATCGCCGCCTTGTTGGGCTGTGCGGTGACCACGGGCCTGGGGCTGATCGACCATCTCGCGCACCTCCGGCTCGGGCAGTCCATCGCCGTGCTTGGCTGCGGCGGGGTGGGCCTGAACGTGATCCAAGGGGCGGCGCTGGCCGGCGCGGATCCCATCATCGCCATCGATCAGCATGACCAGAAGCTCGCCCTGGCCCGTGAATTCGGCGCCACCCATGGGCTCAACACCCGCCACACGGAGCTGGGCGCGGCGATCCGCGCGCTGGTGGGCGCGCGCGGCGTCGACGTCTTTGTGGAGAACACGGGCGTCGGGAAGCTGATCGAACAGGCCTACGCGCTGACCGGCCCGACGGGGCGGACGATCTTGGTCGGGGTGCCGCACCACGCCGAGAACGTCTCTCTCCACACGTTGCCGCTGCATCACGGCAAAGTGCTGACGGGGTGTGAGGGCGGCGACAGCTATCCGACCGACGACATTCCGCGGTATTTGCGGCTCTATCAACGCAACAAATTATCCTTGGCGCGTTTGATCACCCACCGCTATCCCCTGGCCGAGATCAATGCCGCGCTGGATCAAACCCGCTCCGGCGAAGCCGGCCGCTGCCTCGTGCAGATGAACTGAGACCGCCCACATGACCACCGCGGCGAGGCCCTGGGTCTGGGGTTCTGACGGCCAAATTGGCCGGGCCTTGCGGACCGCCCTGCCGGAGGCGGGCGGCACCTCCCGCCGCCGGCCCGCCGCAGCCGGCCAGGTGTTTTTTGACCTGGCCGCCGACCCGGCGGACTGGGTCCTGCCCGCGGATATCTCCACGGCCTATGTGTGCGCGGCCTGGACCAGCCTGGAGGCTTGCCGGCGGGATCCCCGCGCCAGCGCGCACATCAACGTGACGCGGACCGTGGAATTGGCCGGCCGATTGGCGGCCCAGGGCGCGTTTATCGTCTTTTTGTCCACCAACCTAGTGTATGACGGCGCGCTTCCGTATCGCCCCGCCGCTGATCGGCCCTGTCCGCAAACGGAATATGGCCGCCAGAAGGCGGAAGCCGAACGGCGCCTGCTGGCGCTGGGGCCGGCGGCGGCCATTGTCCGCCTCACCAAAGTTATCCCTCCGGGATGGCCGTTGTTCCAGCGCTGGCGGACGGCTTGGTCCAGCGGGCAGCCCATCCAGCCCCTGAGTGATCTGGTCCTGGCGCCCCTGTCTCTGCCGTTTGTCGTTCAGGCTCTGAGCATGATCGGCGCGCGGCGGCTGGGCGGTTTTTTTCAACTATCCGGTGAGCGCGACCTGTCGTATGCCGACGCCGCGCAGTTGCTGGCGCGCCGGCGCGGCGTTCCGCCCCGCCTCATCCAGCCCGTGACCGCCGCCGAAGCCGGGCTGGCGCTCGAGGCCCAGCCCGTCCACACCACCCTGGCCGACACCCGGGTCCGGCAGGAACTCAATCTGACGCCGCCCTCAATTGAGGCGGCCTTAGCGCAAGGATTCGACTAATGGCCAGTGAAGTCCCGATGGCGGCGCCCTGTCATCTCTGTGGGCAAGCCGCGCTGGAAGAACTGCCCGCCTACGCGGCGCTGCGCCGCGTCTCGTCGGATTGCCGGCCGTGGCCGGCCGGCGGGCAGTTGGGCGTCTGCCGCGCT
>JAGOBN010000421.1 GCA_017999235.1 Anaerolineales bacterium
ATGTAGATCTGGCCCGCAGCATCGCCAAACGGGACGATGTGGTGGATGCGCTTTACGAACAGATCTTTCGCGAGCTGATCACGTACATCACCGAGGATCCCAGCACGACGACGCGCGCCCTGTACTTAATGTTCACCGCGCACAACCTAGAGCGGACGGGCGACCGGGCGGTGAACATCGCCGAACGCGCCATCTTCATCGCCAACGGCGAGATGCGGGAGCTGAACAGCCCGCCGCAGGTGGAAAATCTCTAGGGGATGATGGGCAAAGGC
Organism: Anaerolineales bacterium; assembly: GCA_017999235.1. Next base: position 273 of record JAGOBN010000421.1, read on the forward strand.
GGTTAATCGGAAGATGAAGCTGGCTTAACCGGAGCGGGCTAAGGTGTATCCGGGCGAATTCTCTGGAGGCCGTATGACCCTGGCGACGTTCTATGCTCAATCGACCGAAGACACCTGGAACCAACTGCAACAGCCGGCCCATGCCAGCGCCTCCAGCCCGCACCTGCGCCAGTTGCTGGCGGCCCTGGATCAGGGCTGGCAGATCGAAAACCCGGTCTACCTGCGCCCCCGCTGGGGCGAGCGCGGCGACCGGGTCTATCATTTTGTGCTGCAGCGGCCGTTGCATGGCCCCCGCCTGATTACGGTCCCGGAGCAGCCAGCCGTGGATCTCCTGGTGCGCGCCGAAAACCTGCGCGTTATCGCCTGAGCCTGGTTTGCGGCTGTCCGCCGCCCAGCCCCGTCCTTTCTTAACCCGCGCGAACTTCCAAGCGACAGTTAAACGCTTCCTCAAACAGGGAAGCGTTGCGGCCGGCCTCGCCGGCTTCCCAACTTGCCTCTCGGCCGCGACTGGCGGTTACCGCCAGGGCAGTTTATCGCCGCGGCCAAAGATCGTCACGGCCGCCACGTCCTGAGCCTGGCTGCTGTCCAACGCCTCCGCTAATCGCCGCAAGGCCCCCAGCCGGCGCACCCGTTCTCCATCCCCCTTGGTCAACACGGCTTGATACGTTTTGAGGTCGGCTTTTCCCTTGCGCGAGTGTTGGTACAGTAGGGCAATCAGGTAATTTCACGGTGCGAGTAGCCCGGCAGGCCGGCGACCCAGGCACCTGTGGCGCGCGCGCTGGGTTTTGTTAGTGCTGTGTGTGGTGGATGTCTGGCTGGTCGGATGGGAGCTGGCGCTGACCATCAGCCTGCGGGTGGCCCTGCTCACCGGCGTGTTTGCGCTGTCCTTTTCCACGACCACACCGCGAGAGTTGGGCTTGGCCCTGGAAGCGTTGCGCCTGCCGCACCGTTAGGCCTTTAGTCTCAGTCTGGCGCTCTCGAGCCTGGGCTTGCGAGCCTGGGCTTGATGGAAGAGGACTGGCAGGCGATCCGTGAGGCGCAGGCCGCGCGCGGTATTGTTCCGGGCGGCGGCACGCAGGCTGAGGTTCTTGGCGATCGCTGGGGGCGCATGGGCGACGCGCTTGGAGGAAGGCCGAGCATCAGCTGGCGGCCACGACCTGGTTCTTGCCTTGGTGCTTGCCCTGATACAGCGCCGTATCAGCCCGCTGGAGGCAAGGGCTGGCGTCCGGCTCGGCGGCATATTCGGCCACGCCAAACGTCAACGTGATCTTCACCGTATCCAGCCCCATCGGCAGTTGGACGGCCGCCGCCTTCTCCCGGATACGCTCGGCCGCGAGCCGAGCCGATTCCAAGCGGGTCCCCGGCAGCAACAGTAGAAACTCCTCGCCGCCCCAACGGGCCACCTCATCCTGGCCGCGTAGGCTGGATTGCAGCAGGCCAGCCACAGCGGCCAGCGCACGGTCGCCGGCTTCATGGCCGTAGCAGTCGTTGAAGGCCTTGAAATTGTCGATGTCGCACAGCACCACGGAGAAGACCATTTGGCGCCGCCGATACTCGGCGATTGCCAACTCCAGGCTGAGCTGCATGTGGCGCCGGTTGGCGAGGTGCGTCAAGGGATCCGTGCGCGCCTGCCGGTCCAGGGTCTGATTGACGGCCTGGAGGGCCGCCTCGGCCGTGGTGGCGGCCAGGCGGTAATAAGCGGCGACAGCGCCAAAGACGACGAAGAGCGTGAAGATGTTCAGGATGCCAGTGAAATGAATCTGCAGCGGGTCAACGACCACCCAGGGGACAGCCATCCAGGTCAGCGAGTGCAAGATGCTGTAGACCAGGCCCAAGAGCGCGGTCAGGGTGATTTTGAGCGGGTACTGCCACGCCGGCGAGTAGAAGATCAGGGGGGTTAAGGACAGGATGTAGTAGTGAAAGCCGCTTTCCCAACCTGTATACAGGACGGCGAAGATGGCGTGCGTGACCACTTCCAAGACGCCAATGAGCAGGGCCGTGTGCGGCCGGCCGCGCTGATTGAGCCGATAACAGAAGCTGAAGATCGCGCAACTGGCCACGTTCACGGCCGCCATCGGCCGAACCCCCAGCCATAAAAACAGCGGGATAAAGAATGCGTGGCCGGCCAGGCCGACGAGCGCCATATACCGGATGACAACCGTTAAATTGTCCAGCCGCGGGGGCGCGGCTGAGGCGGACGGGGAATAGGCTGGTGTCTCGCCCATGCCTATTACTATACTATGGTTGCCTAGTCCTTTCTCCAAGCTCTCGGAGATAGGCGTCGACTTTGATCTCGACCACAGCCGCCCCGGTGATCGTTTCGTCCCCGCCTCGTCAGGTCAGCGAACCGCCTCGCATGCTTGGGTCGGCCGGTGACGCGCCGCCCGCCCAGGTCGTTAGCAACAAGATGTGTCCATTCAGGCGCGCGGATTGTTCAGTTTCTGTTCCGCATGAGGGCGGGCCGCTCAATCAATCAACCGAGCCGAGCCGGCCGGCGAGCATGGCAGCGGGCTGTGATTGTCACAGCCTGCGGCCAGATCAGAGTCAACCTGCTCTAAATTCAAAAGACGCATGCCTGTAACCCGCCAGTTGGCGCCGTGGCGTTGATCCCGACCACAGCGATCTGCGCCTGCCGCGTCCGGACGCTGCCGACCTGATCCGGCATGAACGGCAGCCCGGCCTGGCTGGCAATCTCCTTGGGCGTGCGATGGCCCTCGGCAATAGCGCGCAAGATGGCGGCGCAGTTATGAGTTACCGAGACGAAGTCCTGCAAAAGCAGGCGCGGCTCGTCCTTCAGCAAGGCATCGCGCTCCAAGAATTGCCGGCGCAGATTCTGGTCGATACTGAGGTTGGGACGGACATTTGCCTTCTGATACCCGACCCAGCCGAGCGTGAGGCCGCCCAACGCCACCACCTGCCGGCCGTCGCGGGCCAGCAGCACCACCCCGCGCACGGCGGCCTCCACCCGCTACACCGTCAGAGCTGCAGTGGCGCCGCCATTTCCCCTTTGAGTTGGCCGGCCGCCCCGGCCAGCGGATCGGCCACACGGGTTTCACGGGCCTTGGCCTCGCGATGGCGGCGCATCTGCAGCATGACCCAGTCTTCCAACGCGGCGGCTCCTAATTCTCCTGGCCACCCGACCAGGGCAAGACTCCCCCTTTGCCGGAGGAGTTTTTGTTCACGGGCTTCTATAGTAAGCCCATAGGAGTTTGGGCTATGAAGATCTCCCTGACCGGACGCACTTTTCTCAAAGCCGCCGGCCTCGGCGTCAGGGTGGTCACCTGTGGCGGCGAGGCCCAGACCATCGCCGAGACGTTGACCGCCCGCGGCCGGGGCGGGGACGTGCGCCGGGCGCAGAAAGTAACCGCGCTGGAGGGTTATCAGGCCGTATCGAGCTGGTCAAGATGTCGGTCCTGGACCGAATGATCACCCAGGCGCTGAAGGCCAAGGACGAGGACCGGCGCGATTGGACCGCGATCCGCGCCTGGGCGCAGACGGGGCCGGCCTAAGCCGCCGGCCGGAATGACTTAGCCGCTATGGCGACTTTGGGCGTCGGTCTGGTCAGGCTCAGCCAACGGCGCGTTGCGCCCCACCGGCAGCCGCCGACTTGGCCTGGGAGGCTGAAATGAACACGAACCTTATTTCTTTGCATTGGAACGCGCTGACCGCTAGCGCGCTCGGCCTCACGACCACGGCCCTGCTGGCCGCTTACCTCGGGGGCTGGAAACTGCCCTTAATCGCGAACGACCGGGCGGCCCTGTTCGCCGTGGCCGGCCTCGGCTTCGGCATGTGTATGCTGGGCATGGGAAAAATCACCACCGGCCTGGGCTGGACGCACCCCATCACCATGGCCGGCAGTGTGATCGGCGCGCTGATCCTCATCATCGTTGCGGCCGAGCTGGCCGGCGGACGCCTCCCGCCGCTGACAACGGATCGGGCGGCGCTCGTTGCCGTGGCCGCGCTCGGACTGGTGAAATGGGGGCTGGGCGTAGTCAGCCATATCTTCTTGAAAGTCTGATCGGTCGGCCATGAACACATCCCGGAAACCCTCCAACACGCTGATCTGGCTCTCGACCCTGGTCGGCCTCGCGGCGCTGCTGGCCGCCGGCGCCGGCCTGTTCTGGCGCGGCGCGGGCGCGGCTTACACCTTCACCACGCTCCACGGCGAGACCGTCGAAATCTACGGCCGGGGCCTATACCGGTACGACTCGGCCTTCAAGGCCCCGATCCTGCGCGGGACGGACGCGGTCATGTTCTTTGTGGCCGTCCCGGTGTTGGCCGCCGCCGTGTGGCTCTACCGGCGCGGCTCGTCCCCT
>JAGOBN010000422.1 GCA_017999235.1 Anaerolineales bacterium
CGCGGCGGTGCTGACCTTTGCGGCCGGCAGCGGGCTGGGCTACTTTCTGGAATTATGGGGCACGACGCGCGGATGTTGGATCTACTACACGCTGGAAACACCGCCGCTGTTCGCGGTGCTGGCGCATGGCCTGGCCGCCGTAGCCTTCTGGCGGACGGGGCAACTGTTAAGACAAGTCGCGCGCGGGGCCGCCCCGAAATTTACGGGGACCTTTTTCCGTTGACAGAAGCTCATTGGGGCGGTAAATTATCATAATCGCGATTTTTTGCAGCCCAATCATCGCCAAAGCGCTAAAATTACGGAGTAGGCACCCCTAAGAGCGCCTGGCCTAACAGCCGGGCGTTTATGGCTTACCGAGGTTGAGCGACCGCTCGCACCAGCGCGGCCCACCCAACCCGTTTTCGATCAAGGAATCCTATGTTTAAGTCCCGCCGCTTCCTGCTTGTCATCGTTATCATTCCGGTGCTGGGGTTGTTGGTGTGGCTCGTCCGCCCGCCGGCGGCCGCCCCGGTGGCGCAGGCCTCCGGCACCCTGACCGGCACGGTGTATCAAGACTACAACGCCAACGGCCAGCGCGATCTCTCCTCCACCTTGGCCAATAATGGCGCCGGCACCGTCAACCTGGCCCTCGACCGCGGTCTGGCCGGCGTCACCGTCACCGCCTACGATGGCACCGGGACAATTTCCAGCAGCACCACCACCGCCGCGAATGGCACCTATTCCTTAGTGATCGCCGGCACTGGCCCGTACCGGGTGGAGTTCACCACGCTGCCGGCCGGCTTCCAACCCGCCCCTTTCGGCCTGAACAACGCCACCACCGTGCGTTTCGTCCCGGACGGCAACAGCAGTGGTGTGGACCTGGGGATCCTCCTGCCCCACGAATACTGTCAAAACAATCCTGAACTGGCCACCGCCTGCTATGTTTACGGGGATCAGATCACCGGCCCCAACAACGCCAACCCGGTTTTGGTCTCCACGCCCTATTCTGCCGGCAGCACCCGCACGACCGGCGTGGCGCCCTTCACCGACTTCGACGCGCCGACCACCCATGCTTTGATGGTGCCTGCTAACCAACTCGGCCCGACCTGGGGGATGGCTTTTCAACGGGTTGCGCGCCAGCTGTACGCCGCCGCTTTGATGAAGAAGCACACCGGATTTGGGCCAGGCGGCACCGGCGCAGTTTATAAAATCGATTGGGCGACCGGCGCCACCAGCGTGTACGCCAACCTCAACACCCTGTTCGGAGCCGGCACGGCCGGCACTGACCCGCACAACCCCGCCGACTATGACACCGACAATGGCAACGCCACCTGGGATGCGGTGGGCAAAGCGGCCCTGGGCGGCCTCGCCATCTCGGACGACGACACCCGCCTCTACGTGATCAACCTGGCTAACCGCACCTTATACGAAATGCCGCTGGACGCCGCGCCCACCGCCGGCAACATCCGCACCGCTGCTGTCCCCACCGCCCTGCCGGGCTGCCCCGCCGCCGGCGACGCCCGGCCGTTCGCCGTCAACTACGAGGCCGGCCTGGTCTATGTCGGCGTGATCTGTTCGGCGGAGAGCACCCAAAACGCCGCCGACCTCCAGGCCCACATCTATACGGTGGATCCCGCCACGCTCGTCTTCAACGCCGCGCCGGTCTTCAGCACCCCGCTCAATTACCCGCGCGGCGTGGGCAACACCGGCACGACCGGCCAATTTGCGGAATGGCAACCGTGGTCCACCACCTTCACCGCCCTGCCGCCGACCGTGGGCCAGAACAACTGGAACTTCCCGGTTTACCCGCAGCCGATCTTGACGGATATCGCTTTCGACAATGGCAACTTGATCCTGGGCTTGCGGGACCGGTTTGGCGACCAGACCGGCAGCAACAATTTTGATAATCCCAGCGCCCCGCCCGGACCGCCCACCCCGCTCTACAACGGGGTAACCGCCGGCGACGTGCTGCGCGCCTGCTCCAACGGGGCCGGCGGCTGGGTGTTGGAAGCCAACGGCCGCTGCGGCGGCCTGGGGACCGCGCCTCAGAACACCGGCCAGGGGCCCGGCAACGGTGAGTATTATTTCAAAGACTTCTACTCGCCTTATCACGACGAAGTGGCGATCGCCGGTCTGGCCCAAATCCCGGGCTATCCGGATATGGTGACCACGGTCTTTGACCCAATCGCGCTCTTCGGCGGCACCTTCGATGGCGGTTTGCGGTGGTTCAATAACACCACCGGCGATTTCTCCAAAGCTTATCGTCTCTACGATGGCGCGGTTGGCAATGGGGTTACCTTTGCCAAAGCCAACGGCCTGGGCGATCTGGTGCCGATCTGCGAGGCCGCCCCCATCGAGATCGGCAATTTTGTCTGGCTCGACACCGACAAGGACGGGGTGCAGGACCCCGGCGAGCAGCCCATCCCCGGCGTCACCGTGCGCCTGTACGCGGCGGACGGCACCCTGCTGGCCACGGCCATCACCGACGCCAACGGCCAGTATTACTTCTCCTCCGCCCCCGGCACCAGCACCTCCAGCGCACGTTACGGGATCAGCAGCCTGAGCCCGAACACCGCCAACTTCACGGTCCGCCTGGATAACGCGCTGGACTACGCCGCCGGCGGCCCGCTCAACGGCTACAGCCCCACCCTGTTGGACAGCGACCCATCCGCCAACGGCAACAGCCGCGATTCCGACGGCGCTGTGGTCGGGGGGTTCCCGCGCACCACATTCAACACCGGCGGCCCCGGCCACAATAACCACACGTATGATTTTGGCTTTGCCACCAACCCCACCGCCGCGCAACTGGTCTCGTTCCGGGCTTACCGCCTGTTTGACGGCGCCGTGACCGTGGAATGGGTGACGGCGGCCGAGGTGGACACCGCCCGCTTCACGCTGTATCGCGCGCCGACGCTGGATTTCTCCCAGGCGGCCGCCATCCACACCGTCAACGCCGCGCGCCGGCCCGGCGGCAGCACGTACACCTTCGCGGATCAGCCGGCCGGCGCCGGCCCGTGGTGGTATTGGCTGGAGAGCAGCAGCACAACGGGCGAACTGACGCGCTATCCGCCGGCCAGCACCGCCGCCGGCCGGCTGGCCCAGCCCTACCTCGTCTTCCTGCCCACGGTCGGGAGACAATGAGCTTGGCGCGCCCGATGGCGGCCGGGGTGCTGGCCGGCGCGCTGTTCTTCGGCGCCCGGCCCGCCCAGGCGGCCGACTCCGCCGCCCCGCCCCGCGCCGTGATCGAGGTCGCCCACACCGGACTGACCGTCATCACTTACGCGGCGCTGGCGGCGGCCGGTTTCCCGCTGACGGAGGATCCCGCCGCCCTGCGCCTCACCCGGGCCGGCGGCGAGATTCCGCTGGAATGGGACGGCGATGAGGACGCCGTCTTTGAGGCCGGCGAGCGCCTGCTGTTTTACGCCGCGCCGCGCTTCAACCGTTATACGCTCACCGATGCCTACTTCTTGAGCGCCGGCGCCGGCCTGGGCGCGCGGCTGACCACCCGCGCCGCCGCTCCCGGCGGCCAGCCGGCCGGCCGCCGCTGGGTGGACGCGGACTTCGAGACCAACACCCTCTACACCGCCGAGTGCTTCTGCGGCCAGGTGGCCGCCGGCCGCGATGGCGACCACTGGGTCTGGGAACGGCTGAGCCGGCCGACGCGGCCCACGGCCGCTTATCCGTTTAGCCTGCCCGAGGTGGACGTGACCCAGCCCGCCACGCTCACGGTCTGGCTGATCGGCGCCACGGATCCGGCCAGCGCGCCCGATCACCGCGTCACGATCACCATCGCCGGCGCGCCGCTGGGCCTGGCCGAGTGGAATGGCCGGCAAGCCCTCACCCTGACGGTGCCGATCACCGCCGGCCTGCTGGCGTCCGGGGTGAACACGCTGACCTTGAGCTTGCCCGGTCTGGCTGGTGTGAATGTAGAGGAAGCCTGGCTGGACGCGTTTTCGGTGCGCTACGCGCCGGCCGCCGCCGAGAGGCGCGCCTTCACGGGCGCGGCCGCGCCCAGCGCCTACACCTTCGCCGGCCCCGCGCTGGCCGACCAACGCGTGTATGACATCACCGACCCCGATCAGCCGGTGCGCCTGACAGATTTCACCTTGACGCCGGCCGACCTCACCTTCGGAGATCCCGGCGCCGGCTTGCCGCGCCGCTATCTCATCGCCGATCCCGCGGCCGCCCACGCGCCGGCCGGGGTGCGGCTGGCGGCCGGGCTGCCCGATCTCACCGGCGTGGATCTGCTTATCGTGACGCCGGCCGCTTTTGCGCCCGCGCTCGGCCCGCTGACCGCCCTGCGCCAGAGCCAAGGATTAAGCGTGGGCGTGGTGGACATCCAGGCCGTGTTTGATGCCTTCGATGGCCGGCCCATCCCCGAGGCCCTGCGCGCTTACCTCGCCGCGGCTTATACCACCTGGACCCCGCCGCCGACCTATGTGCTGCTCGTCGGGGATGGGACCGCCAACCCTCGGCATTACAATGGGGAGACGGCCGGCAACTGGATACCGGCGCTGTTGGCGGACGTGGATGAGGCCGGCGGCGAGACCGCCACCGACAACCGCTACGTGACCGTGACCGGCGCGGACGCCGTGCCGGAGATGCT
>JAGOBN010000423.1 GCA_017999235.1 Anaerolineales bacterium
GCGCATCCTGGCGCGCGACCTCACGCGCGAAGGCGTGCATCGGCAGATGATGCGCCTCTATTGGCAGGCCGGCGACCGCAACGCCGCGCTGGCTCAATACAAGCGGTGCGTCCAGATTCTCCGCGACGAGCTGGCGGCGGCGCCGATGGATGAAACCACCCGGCTGTACGAGCTGATGGTCAGCAACCGCTATCGGCCGGAGGGCGGACCGGCGCGGCCGGCCGCGCCCGAGCACCGGCCGGCTTCCGATCCGGATCTGGCGCACCAGGCCATGCAGCGCCTGCACCGGCTGCGCGCCGTGTTGGATGAGACCCGCGTGGAACTCACCCACTTGGAGACCTTGCTGGGCGCGGCCCTGGTGGAGGCGGCTTGAGACGCCGGCGCCGGATAGATAAGACAAGCCGGAGACACTCCGCAGACGGGCGCTTGGTATTCTGCGCCTGCCATGAGCCTCCGCCCTGAATCGGTCTCGGTGCCTGTGCCTGTTTCCGGCGATACCGTCGCCTTTATTGTCCGGATTTGGTTTGAAGCGGTGGAGGCGGATGGAGCAGTGACGGTCTGGCGCGGGTCTGTGGAGCGCGTCGCGCGGCCCAACCAGCGGGTGTTCTTCTCTGATCTGGACAGTATCGCCGCTTATATCCGGCGGGAGACCGGCTTGGCCGGCCAACTCACGCCGGACGCATGACGCGCAATGGCATGCCTGTTCGCGCTGTCGTTTCCCAACCGGCCCCTCCGGACCCCGATCTGAGCCTGCCTCATCTGCAGGCCGAGTTGGCGCGCCTGGATGTGCGCGTGCAACGGGCCGTGCGCCTCTGGCAGACCGCCGGCCAGGACCCCACCGATGCTTACCGCGGACTGTACCTCTCGGATGCCGACGCCGAGAGTTTGGCGGGCCGTCCCTTTGGCCTGAATTGGGGCGGGACGGCGGCGCTCACCCCCGAAGACGCGGACACCTTGGAGGCGGCCGCCCGTCAGTTTGAACAGTCCGCCGCGGCCCTGGCCGAACAAGGTCAACGGACCGGCCGCCGGCCGCGCCTGCTGCAATTGGCCGACGCCTTCGGCCTGGAACGCCCCGATCTGGATCTGCTGCTGGTTGTCCTGGCGCCGGCCCTGGACCTGCGCTACGAGAAGCTGTACGGCTATCTGCAGGACGATGTCACCCGCAAGCGGCCCAGCGTCAACCTGGCTTTGGATTTGCTGGCCGAGCCGGGCGCCGGCCGGCTGGCCTGGTGGCCGCGCTTTGCCGACGACGCGCCGCTGTTCCGCCACGGGCTGCTGGAGCGCGTCCCGGACACCGCCAAACTGCCGCTGCTCAATCACCTGCTCGCGCCCGATCCCGCCGTCGTCGCCTGGCTGTTGGGCCGCTACCAGCCGCACATCGATCTAGGCGGTCACGCGCAACTGACGAACGCGTCGGCCATACCGGCGGCGGCGCTGTTGGCGGCGGAGGCCTGGCCGGCGCTGGAAGCCGCGTTGGCGGCGCCAGAGGTACCGGCGCCGGCCGAACCGCCGCTGATGGTCTTCCACGGCCCGGATCAGGCCGCGCAGACGGCGGCCGCGCAGTGCGTGGCCGCGCAGGTGGGCCGGCCCTTGCTCATGGTGGACCTGGCCGGCTTGCTCAAAGACGGCCTGGCGCCGGCGCGGGCGGTGCGTCTGGCGCTGCGCGATGCGCGCCTGACGGGCGCGATGCCGGCCCTGTTCGGCTGGGAGGCGCTGCTGGTGGACGGCAGCCTGGCGCCCGATCTTTTGACCGAAATTTGCGCGTTTCCCGGCTGGGCGGTGATGGCGGGCCGGACGCCGTGGCAGGCGGCCGGCGTGGAGCGCGAGCGCCGGCTGTTGTGGGCCGAGTTCCCGCTGCCGGCCTTCCGCCAGCGGCGCTCGCTGTGGGCGCACTTCCTAGAACGTGACCCGGCCGCGGAAACGGTGACGGCCTTGGCCGGCCAATTTGCGTTGACCACCGGCCAGATCCGCGATGCCTGCGCCACGGCGCGGGACCTGGCCGCGCAGCGCGGTGAAGCGCTGGGCGACGCGCACTTGTTCGCGGCCGCGCGCGCGCACTCCAACCCCAACCTGGCCCATCTGGCGCGCAAGATCGTGGCGCGCTACGGCTGGGACGACATCATCCTGCCGACCGATCAGGTCAACCTCTTGCGGGAATTGGTGGCCACCGTGCGCGGCCGGCCGGTGGTGCTGGAGCAGTGGGGCCTGGGCCGCAAGCTGGCCTCCAGCGCCGGCGTCACCGCCCTCTTCGCCGGCCCGCCCGGCACCGGCAAAACTATGGCGGCGGAGGTCATCGCCGCCGCGCTGGGGCTGGACCTGTACAAGATTGATCTGTCAACCGTGGTGAGCAAGTACATCGGCGAGACCGAGAAGAACCTGGAAAAGATCTTCGCCGAGGCCCAGAGCAGCAACGCCATCCTGTTTTTTGACGAGGCGGACGCGCTCTTTGGCAAGCGTTCGGAAGTGCGGGACAGCCATGACCGGTATGCCAATTTGGAGATCAGCTATCTCCTGCAGCGCATGGAAGCCTACGACGGCGTGACCATCCTGGCCACCAATCTGCGCGCCAACATGGACGAGGCCTTCAAGCGCCGCCTGCACTTTGTGGTGGATTTCCCCTTCCCGGAGGAGGCCGACCGGCTGCGGATCTGGCGCGCGTTGTGGCCGAGCGAACTGCCGCGCGCCGGGGAGCTGGACCTGGGCCTGATGGCGCGCCGCTACAAACTGGCCGGCGGCAGCATCCGCAACATCATCGTCAGCGCCGCGTACTTGGCGGCCGCGAACGGCGGGCGGGTGACGCTGGATCACCTGCTGCACGGCACGCGGCGCGAATTGCAAAAACTGGGCCGGCTGATGGGCGAACCGGAGCCCCCGGGCCGCGAGCGAACCCCGTAGCACCCATAGGAGGCCGTATGCTGTCCCAACATGCCCCGGAAGAGAAAGCGGCCCGCCCCGCCAAACCCGACGCGCTGGCGGCCGAGGTTTCCAAAGACGCCGCGCCGCCCGGTGTGGCCGGCCTCCAGCAGACGGTGGGCAACCGGGCCGTTCAGCGCCTGCTGCAGGCCAAACTGGTGGTGGGGCCGGCCAATGACGCCTATGAACATGAGGCGGATCAGGTGGCGGGCCAGGTGATGCAGATGCCGGCGGCGGTTCAGCGGGCCGGCGTGGAAGAAGAAGCGCCCGTCCAGGCTAAACCCTTGGCGGCCACCATTTCCCGGCTCGTGCAGCGCGCCAGCCCGGAGGAAGAAATGCCGGCGCAAGGCAAGCGCCTGCAGCGCGCTGAAGAAGAGGAACCCTTGCAGGGCAAGCGCCTGCAGCGCGCCGAAGAGGAAGAGCCGTTGCAGGGCAAGCGTCTGCAGCGCGCCGAAGAGGAAGAGCCGTTGCAGGGCAAGCGTCTGCAGCGCGCCGAAGAGGAAGAGCCGTTGCAAGGCAAGCGTCTGCAGCGCGCCGAAGAAGAAGAGCCCTTGCAGGGTAAACCGCTGGTTCAGCGGCGCGGGGACGGCAGTTTTGAGGCCGGCCCCGCCGTTGAGGAGCGCTTGGCGGCGCGCGCCGGCGGCGGCGCGCCGTTGCCCGAAAGCACCCGGACGTTCATGGAAGACCGTTTTGGCGCGGACTTTTCGGGCGTGCGTGTGCATCATGACGGGGAAGCCGCCCAGCTCAGCCAGGCGGTGGGCGCGCAGGCGTTTACCCACGGCGGGGACGTGTATTTCAACTCCGGCAAATATGATCCCGGCTCGAGCGATGGCCAACACCTGTTGGCGCATGAATTGACACACACCGTTCAGCAGGGCGCCGCCCCGGTGGCGCGGCGTCCCGCCGACAAAGACCAGACCTAAGCGCGCCGCGCTCGCCACTGCTTGGGGATGACCACTCACGCCGGCCCGCACGCGCCGACCGAGCACAAAACCGAGCCGAAGCCGGCGCCGGCTTTGGTGGAGGTGGACGCCGCCTCCGCCGAGGCGCCGGCTCTGCTCCTGGGTGAGCCGCGCGCCCAGCCCGGCGGCTGGACCGATCCGCGTCTGCCGGCCATGCAGCGCCAGACCTTCGCGCGGCGGGCCGGCCAGCGCCTGGGCAATCGCCAGTTGGCGCGGGCGCTGGCGTTTCAGCGCGCGCCGCTGCCCGACGCGGGCACGGCCATTTCCCAACCCCAAATCACCCCGGACACGGCTCCAACCCGGACGCCAACCCTGGACGCCGCGCCCGTGCAGCGCGCGGCCATGACCGGCGCGCCCCCCGCCATTCAACGCGGCTGGGTGGATTCGGTGACCAATGCGGTGTCCTCGGCCGCCAGCGCGGTGGCCGATCCGCGCGGGGCCGCGTTGACCGCCATCGCCGGCTTCGCGCGCAACTTGCCCGGCTACAGCCTGCTGGCGCTGGTGCTTGGGCGCGACCCGATCACGGGCCAGACCGTCGCGCGCACCCCCAAGACCGTCTTTCAGGCCGCCCTGGGCCTGGTGCCGGGCGGCAGCCTCATCTTCAACACCCTCAACGAGTCCGGCGCCATTGACAAAGCCTTCACCTGGCTGGAAGGCCAGTTCGCGCAGCTGGGCCTGGGCTGGGACTGTCTCTTATACACATCTGACGC
>JAGOBN010000424.1 GCA_017999235.1 Anaerolineales bacterium
CGCCAGCCGCGCCACCCCTGGCCGCCGCTGGCCGTCATCTCCGAGGATCAGGTGGAGGCGCTGCACCTGGCCTCCCTGCGCATCCTGGAAGAGACCGGCCTCGAACTGCTGGATGACGAGACGCTGGACCTGTGGGAAAAAGCCGGCGCCGCCGTGGACCGCGCGCGCGGCTTGGTGCGCATGGACCGCGCCCTGGTGCTGAACCTGATCGGCCAGGCGCCGGCCGCGTTTAACTACCGCGCCCGCAACCCCGCGCACACGCTGCGCGTGGGCGAGAACGTCCTGACTTTCACGGCCCAGGCCGGCATGGCGTATGTGAGCGGCCTGGATCTGCCGCGCCGGCCCGGCACCGCCGAGCACCAGGCCAACTTCCTCAAGCTCAATCAGCTGATCCCGGTGATCCACACCGCCGGCGGGGCCGCCGTCGAAGCGCAGGATGTGCCGGTCTCGGTGCGCCATCTGCGGCGCACCCTGGCCGTTTACACGCTCACGGACAAGGCCGTCGGCGGGGCCGCGCACGGCCGCGAAATCCCGGCCGATTCAATCAACATGGCCAAGCTGGTCTACGGCGACCCGCTGCCGGCCGACCCGGTATTGATGGGCAACATCAACGCCAGCAGCCCGCTGCGCTACGACGCCCGTATGCTGGGCGGCGCCATCACCTTGGCGCGCGCCGGCCAGCCGGTGGTGGTGACGCCCTTCATCATGGCCGGCGCCGTCAGCCCGATCACGACCGCGGCCGCCATCGCCCAGCAGAACGCCGAAGCCCTGGCCGGCCTGGCCACCCTCCAGCTCGCCCGCCCCGGCGTGCCCATGGTCTACGGCGGCTTCACCACCAACATTGATATGCGTTCCGGCAGCCCCGCCTTTGGCACCCCGGAGGGCGCCTGGGCGCTGGCTGTCGGCGCGCAGCTCGCCCGCCGCTACCGGCTGCCCTACCGCGGCAGCGGCTCGCTGTGTACGGCCAAGACCGCCGACGCCCAGGCCGCCTATGAAACCATGTGGACCCTGTGGCCGGCCATCACCTCCAGCACCAACCTGATCTTCCACGCCGCCGGCTGGCTGGATGGCGGGCTCACCACGTCGTACGAGAAGTTCATCCTGGACGTGGAGATGCTGGCCATGTTCCAGCACTTCCTGGCCGGCTTCGAGATCAACGCCGACACCCTGGCCCTGGACTCCATTGCCGCGGTCGGGCCGGGCGGCCACCACTTCGGCACCGCCCATACCCAGGCCCGCTATCTCACCGAGCATTACCAGTCCTTTGTCGTCGGCGACCGCCAGAATTTTGAGACCTGGCAGGCGAACGGCGCCCAGGACGCCGAACAGCGCGCCAACGTCGTCTGGAAGGACCTGCTCGCCCGCTACGAGCCGCCGCCGCTCGACCCGGCCATCCGCGAAGCGCTGGAAGACTATGTGGCCCGGCGCGAACGCGACTTAGCGGGCGTGAACCTGTACGAAACCCTGTAAGCCGGCCCCGGCCGCACTTCAATAGGAGAAGCAAGCATGACGACTTCGACGCCTGAACGCCGTTCCGCGCGCCGGCAGAAGCGGCCCGAATCGCCGCTGCTCAAGCTGCCCTTCCGCCAGCCGCGCCACCCCTGGGCGCCGCTGGAAGTCATCTCGGCCGATCAATTGGAAGACCTGCATGTGGCCTCGCTGCGCCTGCTGGAAGAAACCGGCATTGATATGCTGGACGCGGAGACCCTGGACCTGTGGCAGCGCGCCGGCGCCAAGGTGGATCGGACCAGCCAGCACATCTGGATCGACCGCGCGTTGTTGATGGCGACGCTGGCCCACGCGCCGGCCGCCTTTCGCTGGCGGGCGCGCAACCCCGCCCACGACCTCCGCCTGGGCGGAAACGTCATCACCTTTTTTCCGCAGGCCGGCATGGCTTACGTCAGCGCGCGCGATCTGCCCCGCCAGCCCGGCACGGAAGCGCTGGCCGCCAACTTCTACAAGCTGGGCCAGATGATCCCGGTGATGCACGCCAGCTTTGGAAGCGTCGAGCCGCAGGATGTGCCGGTCTCGGCCCGGCACCTGCGCGGCAGCCTGATGCAGTACCAGCTCACCGACAAGGCCGCCGGCAGCGCCCTGCACGGGCGCGTCATCCCCGCCGACGCGATTGAAATGGCCAAGATCGTCTTCGGCGATCCGCTGCCGGCCGACCCGGTGCTGGGGAGCGTTATCAACTGCAGCAGCCCGCTGCGCTACGACGCCCGTATGCTGGGCGGCGCCATCACGTATGCGCGCGCCGGCCAGGCGGTAGCGGTGACGCCTTTCATCATGGCCGGCGCCACCAGCCCGGTCAGCATCGCCGCCGCTATCGCCCAGCAGAACGCCGAAGCCCTGGCCGGCCTGGCCACCCTCCAGCTCGCCCGCCCCGGCGCGCCCGTAATCTACGGCGGCTTCACCACCAACATCGACCTGCGCTCCGGCAGCCCGTCCTTCGGCACCCCGGAGGGCGCCTGGGCGCTGGCCGTCGGCGCGCAGCTCGCCCGCCGCTACCGGCTGCCGTACCGCGGCAGCGGCTCCCTGTGCACGGCCAAGACCGCTGACGCCCAGGCCGCCTATGAAACCATGTGGACCCTGTGGCCGGCTGTGATGGCGCACACCAATCTGATCATCCATTCGGCCGGCTGGATCGACGGCGGGCTGACGACCTCGTTTGAGAAGTTCATCCTGGACGTGGAGATGCTGGCCATGTTCCAGCACTTCCTGGCCGGCTTCGAGATCAACGCCGACACCCTGGCCCTGGACTCCATTGCCGCGGTCGGGCCGGGCGGCCACCACTTCGGCACCGCCCACACCCAGGCCCGCTATCTCACCGAGCATTACCAGTCCTTTGTCGTCGGCGACCGCCAGAATTTTGAGACCTGGCAGGCGAACGGCGCCCAGGACGCCGAACAGCGCGCCAACGCCGTCTGGAAGGACCTGCTCGCCCACTATGAGCGGCCGCCGCTCGACGCCGGCCTCGAAGACGGGTTGAAAGATTTTGTCGCCCGGCGCGAGCGCGAATTAGCGGGCGTGAACTTGTACGACCAGCTTTAGGCTCCCGCGCCCGCGCGCCCCAACCCCGCGAGCGAGGCCACCCGATGACTCCTCCAGCGCCTCTCCTGGACAGCCTGCCCGGCCTGGTCAACGCCCACACCCACAGCCCGTATGGGCCGTACTGCCGCGGCCTCACGCGCTCGGCGCCGTTCGAGGTCTGGATGGCCGACATCATGGCGCGCGAGACGCGCCCGCTCACGCCGGCCGAAGTGGAAGCCGGCGCGCTGCTCACCGGGCTGGAGAACCTGGCCGCCGGCAACACCGCGCTCATGGATCAGCACTTCGGGCCGCAAGACCGGGAGGCCCTCCATCGCGCGGCCCAGGCGTATGAAGACCTCGGCCTGCGGGCCTGGATCTTCGTCACCCTGAGCGACCTGCCCTACCTCGCCTACACGCGCGAGGCCTACCCGCGCTTCCCGGGCGCCATCGCGGAGCGCGACCTGCCGGATGATCTGGTGGAGTTTCAGCGGCCGGCCCTCAGCGCCGAGGAACAACTGGCGCGCGCGGCCGAGATCATCCGCGGCTGGCGCGGTCAGCGCGTCCAGATTGGGCTGGGGCTGAGCAATCCGGTCTGGTGCAGCGACGCCCTGCTGCGCGGCGCCGCCGAATTGGCGCGTCAACTCCAGGCGCCGCTGGCCATCCACGCCGAGGAAGCGCCCCTGCAGCGCGTCGTCGCGCGGGCGCAATGGGGGCTGACCGGCATTGGCCGGCTGGCCGCGCACGGCCTGCTGAGCGACCGCACCCTGCTGGCGCACGTCGTCCAGGTGGACGCCGCCGATATCCACCTGCTCGCCCAGCACCGCGTCTCGATCTCGCACAACCCCATCAGCAACTTGAAGCTCCAGGCCGGGATCGCGCCGCTGGGCCGGCTGGTGCGCGCCGGCGTCAACGTCTGTCTGGGCAGCGACGGCCACGCCTCGGGCGATTCGCAGAACCTGTACACGGTCATGAAATTCGTGGTCGCCTTGGGCGGCCTGAACGGGCTACGCGACCTGACCGACGAGCCGGAGCGCCTGGCCCTGCGGCTGGCGGTGGACCATGGCCGCCGGCTGTGGTTCGCGGGCGATCCCGCGCGCGACTACGTCACCTTCACCGAACCGCTCGGCCCGTATGCGCCCGTGTGGGATGAGCCGGCCGGCCTGATCGCCGAGGTGTACGTGGACGGCAAACCCCGGCTGGCGGCGGCCCGCGCCCGGGTGGCGGCGGCCGGCGCCCGCCCGATCATGCTGGCCCTGCGCGCCGCCGCCGCTGGAACCGAACGGCTGGACCGGGCGGCGCGCTGGGCGGCCGCGCTGCGCGGCCAGGCGCTGGCCCGCTGAGTGACCGGGCCGGCGTTTATCACCCGCACACAAGGGCCGGCCGAAAAAATTGGTCCGGCAGTCTGTAGTCCGATCCCGCCAAGACCGCTATCATACGGACTCACCCGCGACCCTAGCCGAGGTAACTCATGCAGTCTCACGCGCGTCTGGTGATCATCGGCGCCGGCATCGCCGGCTGCAGCGCCGCCTACCACCTCGCCCAGCGCGGCTG
>JAGOBN010000425.1 GCA_017999235.1 Anaerolineales bacterium
AGCAGAGCCTGGCGCTGGCGCGCGAGTTGGGCGACCGGTATTGGGCCTCGCTGGCGCTGGATTGGTCGGGCTGGGTGGCCCGCCAGATGGGGGATTTTGCCGAGGCCCGCCGCCTGCACACGGAAAGTCTGGCCCTTTCGCGCGAGATCGGCGATCAACTGGGCATCGCCGGCTCGCTGGATAACCTGGGCCTGGCGGCCTTCGAGGCCGGCGACGACGCGGAGGCCGAGCGCCTGTTCACCGAAGCGCTGACTCTGCGCCAAGCCACCGGCCACACCTGGTCGGCGGCGGTCTCATTTGAGCATCTGGGCGCCCTGGCTCTGCGGCGCGGCGATTTGGCGCAGGCGGAAGTCAATTTTGATGAAGCCTTAGCCATCAATCCGGAGTATTTGATGATCCAGGTGCGGCAGGGCGATCTGCGGCTGGCGCAAAACCGGCTCCCGGACGCGCTGGCCCTTTACCAGCCGGCCGTCCGCAACAGCCTGCGCTATACCAACATGTGGATGGCTATGGCGGGGCTGGCCGGCTTAGCGGCCGTGCGCGGGCGGACCGGGGATCCCATCCGCGCCGTGGAGCTGCTGACCTTCGTCCGCAATCATTTCGCCAGCGATTACGCCACCGGTCAGCGCGTGGCGGCCCTGCTGACCGAGTTTGGCGCGGCGCTGACCCCGGCCGAACACGCCGCCGCCGAGGCCCGGGGCCGGAGCTTGACCTTGGACGCGATCACGGCGGCGGAGTTACCGCCGGCGGCGGAGTTACCGCCGGCGGCCGAAGCACCGCCCGCACCAGAGTTGCCGCCGGCAACCAAGTGGCCGCCCGAAGCCGAGCGGCCCGCCGCTTGAACTTTCCGCCCTATTCCGGGAGATCAACATGGATAACGTCCTCGCTCACGTCCGCGCCGTACTGTCCGCCACGCCGGCCCGCTGGACGGCCTTGACCGAGGCCGTGGCCGCGGAGCTTCTCACCCAGCCGCCGGCGCCGGGTGAATGGTCCGCCGCGCAATGTCTGCAGCATCTGCTCGACACCGAGCGCGCGGTCTTTCCGGTGCGCGTGCGCTGTTTTCTGGCCGGCCAGGATTTCCCCGCCTTTGACCCGGACGCGCAAGGCACGGTGGCGGCGTCCGCCCTCGCGCCCAGCGCCGCCGCCGCCGAATTCGCGCGGCTGCGCGCGGAAACCTTGCGCCTGCTGGACACGCTGACGGCGGCGGACCTGCCGCGCCGCGCCCGCCACGGCGAACTGGGGCCGGTGACCCTGGCGGAGCTGCTGCACGAGTGGGCCGGCCATGACCTGATGCACACCGTCCAAGCCGAGCGCGCGCTGCTGCAGCCGTTCATCGCCGGCAGCGGGCCGTGGCGCAAATACTTCGCCGCGCATGACCTGGCGCCCCGCGCCGCGTAACCCGGCCAGCCCATGGAAGCGCAGGGACTACTGCTGGGCACGATTGTGCGGCTGCAAATCCAAACGGCGGCGCTCAAGACCGGCGTCAAGCCGGATCAGCGCTACAGCCCGGACGCTTTGCTGGCGGTGGAGACGTTGACGCTCACCCCGGAGGGCGCCGAGGCGCGCGGGCCGGAGGGGGAGCGGGTGCTGGATATCCACCATGCGCGGCATCCGGCCACGCGCCAGATGGACGGCGAAAACGCCCTGTCGTTTGGGTTCACCAGCCACTATGCCGCCATCCAGGCGCGGTTTGGCCCGGGGCTGGCGCTGGGCGGCGCGGGTGAAAACATCCTCATCGCCGCCGAGCGCGAGATCCCGCTGGCGGAGGTGGCGGCCGGCCTGTGGATTCGCAGCGCGCCGCGTCCCGCGCGGCTGGAACAGATTCTGCCGGCCGCGCCCTGTGTGCCGTTTACCCGCTACCTGCTGCGCGGGCCGGCCGATGGTGATACGCTTAAGCCAGCGTTGCAATTCTTGAACGCCGGGCGGCGCGGTTTCTATGCCCGCTTGGCCAGCGCCGAGGTTCTGACCGTGTCCGTGGGCGATCAGGTCTTTACGGCGGCCCAGCCCGGAGGAAGGACTCTGCTATGAAATCCGTGTGGACTGCGATCTGCCTGGGCGCGGCGGCGCTCGTTTTGGCCGCCTGCACCCCCGCCGCCACCCTGGAGCCGGTCTTTACGCTGGTCCCCACCGAGCCGGAACCCAGCGCCACCGTCGCGCCGCCGCCCACGGTGACCCCGACCACGCCGCCGCCGACCGCCACCCCGCCGCCGACCGAGACACAAGTTCTGGCTGTTCCCGAGGCGCCGGCCATCGCCCATCTGGCCGCCGGCCAAGCCCTCACAATTACCAACCTCAACATGCTGTCCGTGTCGGCCGGCTGGGCCGCGGCGGAGACTACGGCCGACCAGAACGACCGGCTGTTGACCACGGCCGACGGCGGCCAGACCTGGCGCGACGTCACCCCGCCGCAGGCCGTGGACGCGGCGCTGGCGCTGGGCCAGGGCGTCACCTTCGCCAACCTGGACCCGCGCACGGCCTGGGTGACCTTCTATGATCGCACCGGCGGCCCGCTGGCCGGCGCCCCCTTCATCTGGCGCACCGCCGACGGCGGCGCCTCGTGGCAAGCCAGCCAGCCGCTGGATGTCACCGATGCGGAGTTATTCTCGCCCTCGGATCTGGCCTTTGTGGACGCGCAGACCGGGTGGCTGCTGGTCCACGTCGGCGCCGGCATGATGCATGACTATGTGATGGTGTATGTGACACAAGACGGCGGCCAGACCTGGGAGCGGCTGGTGGACCCCTTCACCGAGGGCGATAACGGCTTGATGCAGAGCTGCGGCAAGACCGGCCTGGCCTTCACCGACCCACAGACCGGCTGGATCACCGGCGACTGCGGCGGCGTCCAGCCGGGGGCGCCCTACCTGTATCAATCAACCGATGGAGGCCGGACCTGGGCGTTTGTTGAGCTGCCGGCGCCGGCCGACCGGCCGGAGTTGTACCAGCCGGACGCCCCCATCGCCTGCGGCGTGCAGGCGCCGCTGTATGCCCAAGGGCCGAACGTGGTGCTGGCCGTCACCTGCCAGGATTACAACACCTCGCAAGGGTCGGCGTGGCTGTACCGGACCGCGGACGGCGGCGCCAGTTGGACCAGCGAGCCGCTGCCAACCGCCTTCAGCGCCGGCACCTTCCTCACGCCGGAGACGGGCTGGGTGCTGGGGCCGGCCGCCAACGCCGTCGAAGGCACGCTCTCCGTCACCGAGAATGGCGGCCAGAGCCTGACCGGCGTCAACCAGCTGAGCTGGACCGGCCCGCTGGATTTTGTGGACGCGCAAACGGGGTGGGCGGTGGCCCGCTCCGGCGACTCCCTGGCCCTGGTGCAGACCACGGACGGCGGCCGGACCTGGACCGTGATCACGCCGCGGATCGCGCCGTAGACTGCCCGCCGCGCGGGGCGGCCTCCAAAACTCATGAACCCGGCCGCCCGGCATGATAGAATACGGGCTATGAACGTGTTAAATGGGTGTCCGTTGATGAGCATGCGTAACCAGCCGCACCGTGGCCGGCGCCGAGGCGCCGACTCACGCGCGGGTGTGTGACGCATCGGTCGCACCGCCCCCGGCTTCTCAACCGCCAGCCTCGGCTGGCGGTTCGCTTTAATAAAGATGCTAAAATCCCGCCGCCATAGGAGGCGCTGTCATGTCTGAAAACATTCTCGTCTGCATCGCGTGGCCCTACGCCAACGCGGATATCCATGTCGGCAACATCGTCGGCTCCCACCTGCCGGGCGACATCTACGCCCGCTACCACCGCCTGAAGGGCAACCGCGTGCTGGTAGTCTCCGGCTCGGACGCGCACGGCACACCCATCACCGTGCGCGCCGACGCCGAAGGCAAGACCGCGCAGGAGGTCTATCTGCATTTCCACCGCCGTTTCCTGGAGCTCTTCACCCAGATCGGCATCACCTACGATTGCTTCACCACCACCCACACCGAGAACCACTTTCAGGTCTCGCAGGATATCTTTCTGGGCCTGAAGGCCAACGGCTATCTTTTTACCAAAATCGAGCAGCAGTGGTACTCGCCCACCGAGAAACGCTTCCTGCCCGACCGCTATGTGGAAGGCACCTGCTACATCTGCGGCTATGACAAAGCGCGCGGCGACCAGTGCGACAAGTGCGGCAACCTGCTCGACGCGACCCAGCTGCTCAACCCGCGCGCCAAGACCACGGGCGGCGCGCTGGAGCTGCGTGAGACCGAGCACTTCTACCTGGATCTGGCCAAGGCCGCGCCAGCCCTCGGCCAGTGGCTGGCCGCGGGCAAAGACCACTGGCGCCCGCAAGTGGTCAACCCCTCCCGCGCCCAGGTGGAGAGCGGCGACCTGCACGGCCGCGCCATCACCCGCGACCTGGACTGGGGCATCCCGGTGCCGGTGGCCGGCTGGGAGGGCAAGTGCCTGTATGTCTGGTTCGAGGCCGTCATCGGCTATTTCTCGGCCGCCATCGAATGGTCCAAAAACAACGGCCGGCCGGACGCGTGGAAAGACTGGTGGTATGACCCGGCCGCCAAAACCGTGTACTTCATCGGCAAGGACAACATCCCGTTTCACGCCATCATCTGGCCGGCCGAACTGATCGGG
>JAGOBN010000426.1 GCA_017999235.1 Anaerolineales bacterium
AGTGCGGGCCGGGCCGGCCGGCGCGGATGATGGCCAGCAGCCGGCCCACCGCCTGCCAGCGCCGGATCTCATACGGCAGGAGCAGGTAGGGCAGAAGATGCAGGGTGTACACGGTCACTGGCGCCGGCTCGGCCAGCCGCACTTCCACCGCGGCCTGTGTCAGCGGCGGCGCGGCCCAGTTGCGCCAGGCCGTGATGGGCCGGCGCGCCAG
The DNA here is from genome assembly GCA_017999235.1 of Anaerolineales bacterium. The sequence goes on from JAGOBN010000426.1 coordinate 212, forward strand.
CACCGCCGCGTGGCGGTCCCCGGTGCCGCGCGCCCAGACCGAGTGATAGCGGCCGCGTTCGGCCAGCGCCGCCACCGTCTCCGGGTCGTCGGCTTCGGTCAGCGCCACCAGGTCGGCATCGGCCTGGGCCAGCACCGCGCTCAGGTCCTCCATCCGCGCGCGCGCGCCGCCGTTGATGTTGTAGGCCAGAATGGTGAACGTCATGCGGGCGCAAACTCGGCGTGCCAGAGTTGGGTGGTGAGCACGCCCAGCAGCAGGCGGGCGTGGTTGGCGCGGCCGGCCTGATGCTGGGCGCGCAGGCGCCGCACGGCCGCGCCCTGGAAGTACCCGGTTTCCGCCAGGGCCGAAGGATGCAGACAGTCCTCGGCCCACGCCGGCAGGCGCGCGGCGCGGAACCAGGCGGCATGCGGGGCCGCCAGGCCGTGTTTGGGCCGGCGCCGGACTGTATCCGGGATCAGCCCGCGCAGCGCATCCCGCAGCAGGGTCTTCTCGCCGCGCGGCCCGCGCTTGAGCGCCGGCGGCAGCGCGGCGCAATATTCCCACAAAGTGTGATCGAGAAACGGCGGCCGCGCCTCCACGGAGTGGGCCATGCTCATGCGGTCCACCTCCCAGTTGATGAGGCCGGGAAGGCGGGTGTGCGCCTCCAGCCACAGGAATTGATCGAAGGGATGCCGGCCGGCCGGCGCGGCCAGGTCAGCGGGCGCCTCGAAGGCCGCGCCCAGCAGCTGCGTGATCTGGCCGGCCTCGGCCACCTGCTGCCAGCGGGCGTAGCGCCGCGCCGGGTCACGCTCGCCGTGCGCGATGACGCGGCGCGCGGCGGCCGAGGCCGGCCCCGGCAGGCGCGCCAGCAGCGCGCGCACAGCGCGGGGCAAGCCCAGAAGCGGGCGGGCGCGGGCGTCGCCGGCAAACCAGTGGTAGCCGCCCAGCAGCTCATCCGCGCCCTCGCCGGTCAGGATGACCTTGTAGCCGGCCGCATGGCAGGCGCGGTAGAGCAGATAGATCGGCACGCTGGTGGCCGAGCACAGCGGCGTTTCCAGATGGCGCACGGCCTGGGGCAGATAGTCGAAATCGGCCGGCGCAAACACCAGTTCATGATGCCGGCTGCCCAGAAAGCGCGCGGTGGCCCGGGCGCGCTCGGTTTCATCGTGGCTGGCGGCCGTGAAGCCGAGGGTGAAAGTATCGATCGGGCCGCTGATTTCCGTCAGCAGCGCGGCCAGCGCCGCCGAGTCGATCCCGCCGCTCAGCAGCGCGCCCACCGGCACATCGCTCAGGCGCCAGGCCGCCACCGTCTCGCGCAGGCGGCCCAGGAATTCCGGCGCGGCTTCCGCCGCAGAGATTCGCCGGTGCTGGCCGGCGTCCGGCAGGCTCAAGTGCCAGTAGCGCTCCAGCCGGCACGCGCCGTTTTCGATGGTGAGGGTATGCGCCGGCGGCAGCGCGCGCACGCCCGGGGTCAGCGTGTCCGAGCCGGGCGCAAACCCCCAGCGCAGCAGGCCGGCCAGGGCGTTGGGCGCGAGGCGGCGCGGCAGCTCGGGCAGGGCCAGAAACAGCGGGCGCAGCTCGGACGCGAAGGCCAGCCGGCCGCCGGCCTCGGCGTAGTACAGCGGCTTGATGCCAAAGCGGTCGCGGGCCAGCACCAGCCGCCGGCGCGGCGCATCCCACAGCGCGAAGGCGAACATGCCGCGCAGGCGCGCCACGGCCGGCGCGCCCCAGGCCTCGTAAGCGTGGACCACGACCTCGGTGTCGGTGCGCGTGGCGAAGGCGTAGCCGAGCGCGCTCAACTCCGCGCGCAGCTCCGGCGCGTTGAGCACCTCGCCGTTGTAGGCGATCCAGACCGTGCCGGCGGCGTTGCTCATGGGCTGATGGCCGCCGGCCGCATCCAGGATGCTAAGCCGGCGCGCGGCCAGGCCGATGCCGGCCCCGCGATACACGCCGCCATCATCGGGGCCGCGGTGGCGCAGCGCGGCGCTCCAGCTTTCCAGCGGCGCCTCGGCGGCCGCGGGCGCGAGCAAACCGACCAGGCCGCACATCAGGGTTGGACGATCAACTGGGCGCGCATCTCGGGATGATAGCCGCACAGCAAAGTGACCGAACCGGGCTCGGTGAAGACGTGCGTGTAGGTGGCACCATCGCCCAAGCTGGCCGGCGCTTCAAACGTGTTGGGGGCCGTGAAGTTGTAAGGTTGATGGAAGGTGAACAGGCCGGCCTTGATCAGAAAGACCACGGGCGCGCCGGCCCGGATGATGGTCTCGGCCGGCAGGATGGCAAAATCCTGATAGGTAATATAGACCGTGGCCGGCGTCACGGCGGCCGGCGTCGGCGGCGCTGTGGCGGTGTTGGGGGCCGTGGCGGTGGCGGCCGGCCGAGTCGCTGTCGCCGGCGGAGTGGCCGTGGCCGGCCGCTGGGACGGGGTCAGGCTGGGGCGCGTGGTCGCCGAGGCGGCCGCTGTCCGGGTTGGCGCCGCAGCCGTGGGCGCGGTGGTGGAGGTGGGCGCGGCCGGCGCGGTCAGACAGGCCGCCGCGCCCAGGATCACCCCCAGGCTGAAACCGAGCAGGAGTGGGCGCATCTCTTTTACCTCGGCATCTCGGTGGGATAACTCAGCATCACCGCAAAGCCGCGCCAGTGCGCGGCGTCTTCAAAATAGGGCCGGCCGTGCAGGGTGACCCAGGCGTGGCCGTGCACGGCGCGCTCCGCGGGCGGGCCGGCCAGCCGCGCCCCAAAGCGCACCACCACCGGCACGCCGGCGCGGCGCAAAAAATGGTAGCGCGTCAGCGATCGGCGCAGACACAGGCCCAGCGGCGACCGGCGCTCCAGCAGGGCCGCCAGATCAGCCAGATCGCGCACCGTCGACTCGTCCAGCTCACCCACGGGCTGGCCAGGCTCCAGACGCGGCAGGGCTTCCGCCCAGGGGCCGTTCAGCGCGGCCGGCAGCGCCCGGCAGAAGGCGCGCATCTCGGCCAGCCGCGCCCGCCGCCGGGCATCGCGCAGGAGGCCGGGCGCCAGCCGCAGCGCCAGGGTGATATGCCGCCAGCGGCCCATCGCCCTCAGACCTTGGCCACCAGGTCCTCGGCCAACAGGCGGCCGCCGAGTTCCAAGAGGTCCGCCAGCACCCGCGCCTCCTCGACGGTGTATTTCTGCGCCAGCGCGGCGGCGTGCGCTTGCAGCGTCTGCTCGCCGTCGAGCCGCTCCCACAGCTCGGTGCCGACCCGGTTGAGCGAGTAGTACGTGCCGGTGTCGAGATGGATCAAGATCGCTTCTTCAGCCACCACTTGAAAGGTGGCCTTCGGTCCGCGGGCGAGGCGGCTGGCGGCGGTGAGGGAGGGGGTCATTGGGTATACTCGGCTCCATGCGCTGGAACTTCCACGGCCTGACGATCGCCGGCGAGACGCCGGACCCTGAACTGCGCGCGCGCTGGGGCGCGGTCTTCGCCTCCCGGCCGGCCAGCCCGGCCGAACCGGATCTCACCTGCGCGCTGGATCTCACATCCGAGCTGCCGCCGGCGCCGGCCGGCCCGGCCCGCTTCCGGCAAGGCGACTTCCTGGAATATTATCTGTCCGCCGATGAGCAGACGGCCGTGGCGCGTTTTCCGCGTTACGGCCAACTGCGGCTGGATCTGGCCCGCGGCCGCACGGACGGCGTGCTTTTGCGGCCGGCCCTGGACGCGTACGGCGTGCTGGAAGACCTGCTGGCCATCGCGCTCTCGCCGCACCTGCGCCGGCGCGGCTGGTTCTTGATCCACGCGTTCGCGGCCGTCGCGCCGCGCACCCAGCGCGCGGTTCTGATTGTGGGCGCCATCGGCGCCGGCAAGACCACCACCGGCCTGGCGCTGCTGGCGGCCGGCTGGCGGCTGCTCTCGAACGATTCGCCGATCGTGCGCGCGCCCGCCGACCTGCTGAGTTATCCGGGCCGGCTGGCCGCCTACCCGGAGAGCTTTGCGCGCTTCCCGGCCACGCGGTCCCTGGTGTCTGAAATCCCGGCCGGCGCGCGCCGCAAACTCAGCGTGGCGGCAGAAGCCGTCTGGCCGGAGGTGTGGGCGGAGCAGGCGTCGTGCGCGGCGATCGTGTTTCCCGTCATCGAGCCGCGCGCCGAGCATGCGCTGGAGCCGCTCTCCGCGCCGGAGGCGCTGCGCCAACTGCTGCCCCACGCCGTGGAGCAGTGGGACCGCGCCCTGCTGCCCGCGCACCTGGCCGTGCTGAGCGGTCTGGCGCAAGCGGCGCCGGCCTACCGGCTGCGCCTGGGGCCGGACGTGGCCGCGCTGCCGGCTTTGCTCGCGCCGCTCTGCCGCTAACCGCTTACCGCGCCAGGCCGCTGGCTTCCACCTCCGGCCCTTTGTGGGTCACCCGGTTAAAGCTGACCAGCCGTTC
>JAGOBN010000427.1 GCA_017999235.1 Anaerolineales bacterium
GTTGCTGGGTGTGAAGGTGTTGGTGGCGGTGGGGATGACGGCGCTGGTGCTGACCACGCAGCCGTTGCCCAGCGTCAAGGTCAGGCCGAAGTTGCTGCCGGAGATGCCGCCCGGCCAGGCGTTGAGGCTGCTGCCAAAGCGAATATCAAAAGTGCCGTTGTTTGTGAACAAGTTGGTGGTGCCGCCGCTCCAGGTGGTGGCGGAGTGCGTGGTGTTGACGTATGTGCCGCCGGACACGCTGTTGCCGCCGTAGCGGAAGGAGTTCACGGTGTCGGTGGAGATCGAGTCGTAGTACGTCCAAACAAACGAGATGGACGTGATCATCACCGCCGGATTGGTGGAGCCGGCCAGTCCGGTAGTGTACCGCACAAGCCGGCGGGTGCCGCTGGAATACGTCGTCAGCGTGGGCGTATTGAGAGAGTAAACCGAACAGTTCGGCGTGGCCGTGGCCGTGCGCGTGGCCGTTTGCGTGGCCGTGGCCGTGCGCGTGGCCGTGCGGCTGGGCGTGAAGGTCTGAGACGGCGGCAAGGTTTCGGTGGCGGTGGCCGTGTTGCTCGGCGTGTACGTGATGGTGGGCGTGTTGGTGGCGGTGGGCGTGTTGGTGTAGGTGGGCAGCACGCCGCTGCTCCCGCCGGCGATGATGACATCGCGGGACTTGCGGAAGGTTTCCACCACGCCCTCGCGCCGCGCCGACAGGCGGAGCGCCGGCCACAGGCTGCTCAGGAAGGGCGTGATCAAGGGGTGCTCGAACGTCACCTCGACGTCCATGATCTGGCCCGGGTTGCCGGGATGATCCGTATACAAGGTGTTGATCAGGTTGCCGTCGGCGTCGTACGTGGGGATGGCGCAGGAGGCCGGGTAGCGGTTATCCGCGATGGACGTATCGCCCCCATACCAGTGGGCGTTGTTGTCCCGCGCGCCGGCCTGGCTGCAAATGGAGACGTTGAAATAGCCGGGCGCGCTGGGCTGCCCGCGATAGGCCTCCTGGAAGGAGGTGGCGGGATCGGCCAGATAGGCGGCGTAATCCAGGCTGGGAACCGAGTTGTAGGCGATGCCCACCGCGCCCGACCGGGTCGCGTCATAAATCGACAGCAGGCGGGCGTAGTTCTGCAAGGCCGAGGTCTTGGCGTCGTAATCGTCGGCGCTGCGCGGGACGTTGCAGTCATCGGCCGGGTCGTCGGCGCCCAACAAGTCATTGTAGCCGGTGTCGTCGGCGGCGCTGATAAACCCGGTGCCGGCGGCGACCAGGTTGCCGTTCTGGTCATGCGTGTCGTAGTAGTCCATCGCCGCCGCGCAGTACTGCTGGTCAAACCGGCCGGTGATGGCGTAGCGCGCCCCAAAGCGCGCGGCGTTTTGCACCGCCAGCCAGGCCGCGAAAATGCGCGCGAATTCGATGATGCCGAAGATCAGCGCCAGGAGGATCGGGAGCACCACGGCGAACTCCACCAGGCCTTGGCCGAGCGTGCGGGGTGAGCGGCGACGGGGTAAGAGACTCATGGCCATTTCCTTAGCGCGTTAAGCGGGTGAAAATCCGCTTGGCGATATCTTCGAACACCGGGCCGAGGGCCGAGGGGTCCGGGGCGAAATAATAGTTGCCGCAGCTGGTGGCGACCGCTACGTTGGTGCACGGGTCGGTCACCCGATCGCCGTCATCACCCACCGCCGCCATGTAGCGCAGCAAGCGCTCGCCCGAGTAGTCCGGCGGGATCACGACCGTGGCGCCCAGGCCGATGGAGTAGATGGTGATGTTGCCGCCCGGAGCGCGCTCCCGCTGGTTGTAGACATGGCCATTGGGCGGCCAAACCCCGCCCGAACACGCCACCCCCACGCACTTGACGGTCAGCGCGGCCGCGTCCACCATGTCGCGGGCGTAGTCAAAGACGTTGTACTGATACGGCAGGGTAGCGCCCACTGGGGCGTTCGCCACCGCGGTGTTGGTGATGCCGCCTCCGCCCACAAAGATGGCGCCGGGCGGGCAAACGCCCTGGCCGCTGCGTTGGGGGTCGCTGGGCGCGTCAGGATCCACATGGTATGGGCCGCAGAAGCGGATGTTCGGATTCTGGATCTCGGTCTCGTTCAACGGGATCACGCTCCACGGAAAGCCGAACAGGGTCGGCAGGGTGGGCGACACCACGCCGGCATCAGTGGCGTTGCCATTGCCGTTGAGATCAAAGCCGCCCTGAAGACAGACCGGCCGCGTCCAGAGCGGTGAGCCGGCGGTGCCGGCGGCGGCGCCGACCTGGCCGGCGCAGTAGCCGTTGGGGTAGCCGGCGGCATCGATGTCGTCCACCTCCGAGGGGGTGTCATGCGGGTGGAGGCTGGCCGCCACGAACTCGTCGGGCACATCGCTCAAATTCGCGTACCCGTCCGAGAGGAAGACGATCACCCACAACGCTTCCGGCCGGCCGTACATTTTGAGCAGGTTGGTGGCCACCCGGATGCCGCACCCGGCGCAGTTGGAGAAGGCGGAGCGGCTTGGGTCGGGGGTTTGACAGGCGGCCGCCGCCGGATTGCCGGAGATACAGTCGATGTTCAGCGGGCTAAAGAAACCATAGTCAACCGTTGGCGGAACGTCGTTCTTAAGCACCAGGCTGTCGATGGCGGCGTAGACGCCGGTCGAGTCCGACCCGCCGACGGCGCGGACCCCGAGATCCAGCGCGAGCGGGGAATAGACATTGGCATTGAAGTCGTACCCGACCACCCCGACGCGGTCGAAGCCGCTGTAGAGCGTGCCGACCAGGCGCTTGCCGGCTTGTTTGGCGTCCCACAGCGGCCGGCACTTGGCGGGGTTGTCGCCGTTTTCCGGGTCTTTGACAGCCTCCGGGCCGGCGTTGGCGTTGCAGCCCGGGTTCTGGCCGGCGAGCGGATTGAACAGCGGGCCATAGTTGGTGTTGAGCCCGTCGCCGCGCAGCGGGTAGGTGGACTGCCCCATCGTTTCACCGGTGGCGAAGACCAAGACCATGTCCACAGAGGCGGCTTCGGACACCGCGTCGACCGAGATGTCGGTGGTGCTGAACCCGATAATCGTCAAGAAGGTGAATTGCACCCGCGCGCTGGCTTGGACCCGGATTTGTTTGCGCGGCTCGCCGGCGCACAACTGATAGGCCGGACTGGAGGCGTCCAGGTCGGCCAGCGCGTAGTTGGTGATGCTGTTGTCCAGGCCGTTGAATTCGTCCACCGAGGTCACACCGCTTTGGCGGCGGCACTGTTGCACGATCACGGTGGCGGTATCGGTGTTGTTAAGCGTGATGAATTGATTGGCGAACGGCCCAATGGCGCTGAGCGGCTGGGCCTCGCGGATCTGAGTGGCGGCCGCGATGGCGGCCGCGTCGACGGCGCGCTGCAAGTGCGCCTGGGCGACAATCAGAATCCCCAGGTCGATGGCGAGGCCGATGAAGGCCGCCATGCCGATGAACGAAGCCGCGATCAGGAGCATGGCCTGGCCGCTCTCAGAGCGCCGGCGGCGGAAGGTGGGCGGAAGGGAGGGGGTCGTCTTCATAGCGGTCCTGGCTGCGGTGGCCTATGGCAGCGTAATCGTCACCGGTTCCGAGGTGCACAGACTGGCGCCCAGGGTGTCATCCCACACGGCCGTCACCCGGTAGGTCCAGGAGCCGGAGGGGGGCGTGATGGGCTGGGTGAAGTTGATCTGCAGCGGCCGGAAGGCGCTGATGATGGAACGGTTGAAGCTGGTCCAGGTCAGGCTGGTGCCATCGCCGAAGCTGGCGGAGGGGCCGGTGACCGGGCCGCCGGACCAGATGATGTTGGCTGAACTGCCAAAGCTGACACTGGCGATTTGCAGCGCCGGCGAGGCGACCGGGTACTCCACCGTCAGCCGCACCAGCCGGCGGGCCATGTAGGGCGGCCAGGCGAAAGTGGTGGACGGCGACGGATTGCTGTACATCAACTGCAGCGTGTTGGCGCTGGTGGAGACATCGCGCGTGCCCAGCAGGCACACAAAATGCCCGGTGGGCCGGACGAACGGCAAACTGATCAGTGTGGCGTTCTCCCGTCCCGCGCAGTTGACGTCCGCGGCCGGGCAGACCTCGGTCACCGCCCACAGACTGGAATTGCCCACGGCGTTGGACGCGATCGTGAAGAAGTACAGATTGCCGGCCACCCCGTCGGGCGTGAGCGTGTCCACGCTTCCCCCGCGATCAGACACAAGCTGGACCGTGCGGCCCGCCAAGGCCTCGCCGCATTCGCCCACCAGCAAGACTTGCAGACGCAGTGAGGGCGTGTTGTCGGCCCAGCCATAATCCGGCCAGGAGCGGCTGGTCACAAAAGTCAGCGTGGAGTTGGCGGAGCTGGTGTACCACGGATTGCAGACCGGCGTTACGGTGGGGGCGCCCGGTTCCGTGGGCGTCTCGGTGGGCGTCTCGGTGGGCGGCAAAGGGGTCGGGGTGGACGTCGGGCCGGGGGTGAAGGTCGGCGTTGACGTGTTGGTGGGCGTGAAGGTGGGCGTGGGCGAGGGCGTCGGCGTGGGCGTGGCGCGCGGCTCGCCCGCCGGCAGCGGGATCACGGTAAAGGTGCGGAACGGAATGCCGTCGTTTTCCGGGTCAAT
>JAGOBN010000428.1 GCA_017999235.1 Anaerolineales bacterium
TTGTCGACGACGATGGTTTCCGCCGCCGCGGCCTGGGCCGCGATGGAGTCTAAACAGCGGGCCAAGAGGTCGCCCGTGTTGTAGTTGAGGATGACGATCGATAACTCGGCTTCAGCCATGCGGCGTCAACTTCAGCAAAAACTGCGCCGCGAGCAGGGTGGACGGCAGCCAGCGTTTGGGGAGCCGGGCGCGCCGCCACCAGCGGGCCAGGTTGGGTCCGAGCGTGAAGTCTAACTCCGCTTCGCGCCAGCCGCAGCCGGCGACGAGGGCGCGCAGCGTGGCGAGCGTGAACCAGCGCAGGTGCGTGCGGTCCATGAGGCCTTCGGGCGTGTAGTCCCACCGTCCCCGCAGATGCATGAGGCGCAGGCGGAGGTGGGCCACGTTCGGCACCGAAATCAGCAGCCGCCCGGCTGGCGCCAGCAGGCGGTGAAAGGCCTGGAGCGGGACTTCCGGCTGGCGCAGATGCTCCAGGACATCGCCGCAAATGATCACGTCAAAGGGGCCGGGCAGGCTGGCCAACAGCCCTTCGTCCTCGGCGCTGCCCACCCAGAGCTGTTCGTATCCTTGGCACTCCTGGGCGTAAGCGGGGTTGATTTCCAGCCCGCTCACGCGGCAGTGATACGTTTCGTTGAGGATCCGCCCCATCTGGCCGCGGCCGCAGCCGACATCCAAGACGCGCTGGCGCTCCCCCGTCCACTGGATCAGCCGTGTCCAGGATTGGTTCGGATCGTCGAGGTTGATGGTGTAAGCGTAGGGTGAGGGGTGCATAGCCGCTGGTTTCTACTCTGGCTGGGCGTGGTGGAAGCGCGGGCCGGCGGTTACAGCCGGCCGATCCAAGCGATCAGCCGCAGGACCGCCGGCTCGGGCAAGCTCCGCCCCACGCCATAAACGATTCGTTCCCCCAGCAAGGCCAGCGTTAATTGGAGATCGCCGGCCTGCCAGGCCTGGCGCAAGCCGGGGATCCCCCAGCGGCGCGGCCGCTCCGGGTCGGCCAGAGTGGGGGCGCCGCTTTGCCGGCGCTGGTGAAAGCGCCGCACTCCCAGCGCCATTTCCAGCGCTTGGGTAAAGAAATCCGGCCAGCGGTATTGGCGCAAGTGGTACACACACAGCGGCACATAGAGATACTCGGTGAACCCCTGCGCGCACAGCCGTTCGCGCAAGTCGCGCTCCTCGCCGGCCACATGGCGGGTGAAGGTCTCGGAGAAGCCGCCCACCGCCAGCAGCGCCGCGCGGCGGTATGACACGTTGTTGGTGGCACCGGGGACCGCCAAACCCGGCGCTTGGAACTCCGGCCGGTCCGGCGTCAGGCCGTAGGTGTGCCAGGTGACCCAGACCTCTATCCGCGCCACCCAGTTGCGGCGCCAGACTGCTTCCGGCGGTTCCAGCCGGCCGGCCACGCCGCTGACCTCCGGATGCCGGCGGTAGCCGTCCGCCAGCCGGGCCAGCCAGTCTGCTGGGACCAGGCAGTCATCGTCGGTAAAGGCCACGATCTCGCCCGTGGCCGCACGGAGGCCGGTATTACGCGCCGCCGATGGGCCGGATTTCAGTTCGGTCAGGCCGCGCACACTGGGGAAGTCGGCGGCCAGCATGGCTGGTGTGCCGTCGCGGGAGCCGCCGTCGACCACGATGACCTCATAGTCTGGGTAGGTTTGCGTAACCAGAGGCGCCAGAATCTGGCGCAGCCGTTCGCGCCGGTTGAAGGTGGGGATGACGACCGAGATGCGCGGGAGGGCGGAGAGGGTGGTCAAGGCCGGCACTCCCGCGCCTGGGCTGGATTGGGGGAGACGCCGCGAGCACGCCGGCGTGGGCGGAAATGGAGAGGTGGGCGCATCAGGTCACGCGCGTTGGAAATATCAGGCTGCTAATCAACCGCACACGGGCCGTCAGCTCGCGATACTGCAGCGCGCCGGCGATGGCCGTGAACGCCGCGACAGCGAAGCCGCCCTTGGCCAGCACCCGCAGCCACAGCCAGGGGATGGGGATGGCGTTCAAATAGGGCGCCAACAGCCCATAGGCCAGCAAGGTCGCGCCCAGCGCGATGGCTGGCGGCGCAAACAGCCGACCGATATTGAGGGTCAGGGTGCGCGAGATAAAGCGGTACGTGACGGCGATGCCGATGGCGAAGGCGATCCCCACCCCGATCGCGGTGCCGACGGCGCCCCAGGCGATGGTCAGCGGCGGGGCGATGACGATGAGCGTCACGGCTTGGGTGACCAGGACGCGTGTGATGCGGCCGGGTTGGCCGATGGCCGTAAACAAGGCGCCCGTGTCGTCCAACAGCGGCCGGAGAACCGAATAGCCGATGAGGAAACGCAGCGGGGTAGCCGCCGGGAGCCAGGTGGGGCCGTAGAGCAGCTGCAAAAAATCCGGGGCGGTGACAAAAATCGCCAGGGCCAGGGGCAGCGCCACCATGAGAATGAGCCACAGGCTCAGCTCAAAGGCTTTGCTCAACCGAGGGGGATCGTCTTGCAGCTTGGCATAGGTGGGCAACGAAGTTCGGGAGACAATATGCGTCACCAGCCCGGTCGGCCATTGGGCCACCTTATAGGCCTGCACATAGTAGCCAGCCGCGGCGCTCCCCGCCAGGGTGAGCACTAGAAAGTTGTCGAACTGCAACAGGATGGCGGTGGCCAGGGACGCGATCGTCATCGTGGCGCCAAACCGCAGCAGCCAGCGGGTGAGGGGCGGGTCAATCCGCCAGGTCCACGGGGTGGTTCGGCGGCGGGTATAGATCCACCAGAAGCCCAGGGTGCTCACACCCGCATTCACCGCCAACTGGGTTAAGAGCGCCCAGTAGGTGAAGCCGGCGTAGGCGGCCGCCAGTGCGCTGAGGTAGGACAGCAGCAGCGCGCCGGAAACCACCATCGTGGAGCGCCCAAAGTTCAGCTCTTTTTCCAGCGCGACGCGGGCGGTGCTGCCCAAGGCTTCCAACAGCAGCGCCCCGCCGAGCGCCATCATCAAGGAGGGCGTGGCCGGCGGGTAATTGAGTTGTTTGATGACCAGGGCGGCCAGCCCCAGAATGACAACGGTGAGGGCGCTCAGGCCGGCCTGCAGATACCAGTGGGTGGTGAGCAGTTCAGGCGTGGTCGGCTGGCGGTGCACGAAAGCGTAGTCTAAGCCTAGTTTCCCGCGCACATCGAACACCGTGGCGAAGAACAGCGCCCCCGCGAACACGCCGAAATGTTCGGGCGTCAATACGCGCGCCAACAACACGCCGTAGACGATCCCCAGGCCCATATTGGCATACGAGCTAAACAGGACGTAGATCGTGCCGCGGACGGCGCGCTGGGCGAGGCTCATGCCTTGCGGCCCAGGCCGATGAGATGCAGGCCCCAGCGCCGGCGCACTGCGCGGGGTAAGGGGATAAGATGATCCAGCGCGCTGCCCGCTAAGCGGTAGGGCAGTTGCGTGCGCGGCCATTCGCTCAAGGTGCGCCAGGCGTAAATGCCGTCCACCTCCAGCTGGGTGAGGCCCACGCTGCTGAGATCGGCGGTCAGCAGCGGCGGCGTGTAGTTGACCATCGGCGGCGCCGATACAAAGGCCGGGTGCTGCCGGACCCAGGTGTCGATAAAAGGGTGGCTGCCATTGGGGATGATGACGGCGACAACCCCGCCCGGTTTGGTCACCCGGACCATGCCGGCGAGGACGCGGCGCCGGGCGGTCTGGTCCAGCCAGTGCTCCACCACGCCTTCGTTGATGACCAGATCAAAGTGCTCATCGGGCAGATCTAGCTGCTCCAGATCTCCCTGATAGGTCGTGAGGTGGAGCGGCCCGCCGGCCTTCTCCAAATCGGCTTTGGCCGCCCGGACATTGCTCAAAATATCGGCGGAAAAATCGAGCGCGGTGACCTGATGCCCCAACAGCGCAAAGCAGAAGCTGAATTTGCCGCTGCCACACCCCGCTTCCAGGACCCGGCTGCTCGGCCTCAAAGCCGCATACCGCAGCGGCAGTTGCATGAACGGCCCCCGCAGAAACCGGCGCAGGTATGGGAGGCCGGCGGTGAATCTGTAAATCGTATTGTGGTCGCGGAACGAATCCACCCAGGCCTGGCCGATGTTGTCATTCTGATTAGACATGCGCTATTCGTCGGTACGCCTCACAGAGCTGCTGCTGATAACGTGTCCACGGAAACATTTCCGCCCGCTGTCGAGCGGACCGGCTCAGCGTGCGGCGCCAGGAGGGCTGCTGATACAGCGCGGCCAGGCCGGCGCGGAGCGCCTCGACATCACGGATCGGGACCACCAAACCGTCCTGCTGATCTCTCGCCACTGACCCGGCATTCGGGGTGGTGAGAAGGGGGAGTCCGCAGGCCAAGGCCTCATACGTGACAAGGGCGCTGCCCTCCTCGATGGTCGGGAAGACAAACACATCGCTGTGCTGGAACAATTCTACCAAGCGGGGGGCATAGCTCAGATAGGTGACGCCGGGGACGTCATCCCAGCGGTGTTTGATGGCGGCAAAGTCATGGGCGATAGCGCCGACCAGCCACAATTCGGCCTGCGGGAGGCGGGCGGCTTTCCACGCTTCCAGCAAGTAGGGCACGCCTTTTCGAATGGAGG
>JAGOBN010000429.1 GCA_017999235.1 Anaerolineales bacterium
CACGGCGCTGACCCCTGTCTGCGCTTGAAAGGCCGGCCAGCCCTCCCCCACCAAATCGCCGCCGGCGGCGAAAATCTCGTCCGTGGCCCAGGTCATGCCGGCGAGTATAGTGCCAGTCAGAGGCGGCCGCCAAAACAGGCGGCCGTGAAAGGGCGTAGTAAAATCAAGCCAGGCTCATCCTCACCCGATTTGCTTGTGCCTGGCTTAGCCATTCGTTCACAGGAGACCGTCCATGCCCGCCCCCAAAACCACCGCCAAAAAACCCGCCCGGAAAACGCCCGCCAAGAAAACGCCGGCCAAGAAGGTCGTCGTCAAAAAGGCCGCGTCCTTCGCGCTGACCTACGCCACGATGTTCAACCCGCCCGAGGAGATGCACCTCAAGTACGAGAAGGCGCTGGCGAACGTCAAAGCCGGCCTCGGGCGCGATTACCCGATGTTCATCAACGGCCAGGACCGCTTCACGGCCGAGAAGTTTGAAGACCGCTCCCCCATCAACACCGAGTGGGTGCTGGGGACCTTTCAGAAAGGCGGCGTGCAGGACGCGCAAGACGCCCTGGCCGCCGCCCACGCCGCCTTCCCCAAATGGGCGGGCCTGAAGTGGCAGGACCGCGTGCGCCTGCTGCGCAAGGCCGCGGCCCTGATCGAGAAGCGCGTCTACGAGATCGGCGTGGCCCTCTCGCTGGAGGTCGGCAAGAACCGCATGGAAGGCCTGGGCGACGCCCAGGAGACCGCCGACATGATCTATTACTCCTGCGACACCATGGAGCGCAACGGCGGCTTTATCAAGGAAATGGGCCGCGACCCGCTGGCCGGCTTCAACGCCACCAACATCTCCATCTTGCGGCCGTACGGCGTGTGGGCCGTGATCAGCCCGTGGAACTTCCCGTTTGCGCTGTCCGGCGGCCCGAGCGGCGCGGCGCTGGTGGCCGGCAACACCGTGGTCCTCAAGACCGCCACCGACACCCCGTGGACCGGCCGGCTGCTGGCCGAATGCATGCGGGATGCCGGTCTGCCGGCCGGCGTCTTCAACTACGTCACCGGCCCGGGCAGCACCGTGGGCCAGACGCTGATTGACGACCCGCGCGTGGGCGGCATCACCTTCACCGGCTCGTGGGAAGTGGGCATGCACATCTACCGCACCTTTGCCCAGGGGCGGTATCCGCGGCCGGTCATCGCCGAGATGGGCGGCAAGAACCCGTCCATCGTCAGCCGGAATGCCAACCTGGAAGATGCCGCCACCGGCATCGTGCGCGCGGCTTTCGGCCTGCAAGGCCAGAAGTGCTCGGCCAACTCGCGCATCTTTGTGGCCAACGCCGTCAAGGACAAACTGCTCGGCAAGATCCTGGACAAGATGCGCGCCCTGAAGATCGGCGACCCGACCGAGCGCGCCAACTGGCTGGGGCCGGTGGCGCACGCCGCGCAGTACCGCGACTACGGCAACTACTGCGAAGAGCTCTCGCAGGCCGGGACGATCCTGGCCGGCGGCCACCAGATCACGGGCGAGCGCGACGGCCTGGACTACTCCAAGGGCTATTACTGCGAGCCCACGCTGGTGGATGCGGTGCCGGCCGACCACAAGCTGTGGCAGCAGGAGATGTTCCTGCCGATCACCATGATTGAAGGCTTCGACGATCTGGAGCACGCCCTGCGGCGCGCCAACGACGTGGCCTACGGCCTGACGGCCGGCTTCTACGGCTCCAAAAAAGAAGCCGCCCTGTTCTTCAACCAGATCGAGGCCGGCGTCACCTACGCCAACCGGCCGCAAGGCTCCACCACCGGCGCCTGGCCGGGCTTCCAGCCCTTCGGCGGCTGGAAGGGCTCCGGCTCGTCCGGCAAGAACGCCGGCGGCCTGTACTACCTGCCGCTGTTTATGCACGAGCAGATCCAGACCACCATCGAACGCGCCTGACCTTGAACGCGGGAGGCTGGACGCCCGCCCGGGTTGTCCAGCCTCCCGCCGTGGGGTTCGCCATGAATCTGCGCGCCCGCCTGGCTAACTTCCTGCTGTTTATCGGCGTCATCGCCCTGGCGATCTTTGCGCTGGATGTGGTCTCGCTGGACGAGGTCCACCAGTGGGGGGCTTTGGGCGTGGGGCTGGGGGCGCTGACGTTAACTTACCTGCTCTGGCCCAGACGCGCGCCCGTGCGCCCGAATGCCCCCGGCGCGCGCCCCAGCCCGCCGCCCGCCGCCCCGGCGGCCGCCAAGCCCGCGGCTCCCCAGCCGCCGGCTCCTAAACCCGCCGCCCCGCCGGCCTCGGCGCCGCGTCCCGCCGCCGGCTTCGCGTTTCTGCGGCCCAAACCCAAAGCCAAGCCCGCCGCGCCCCCGGCCAAAGGGCCGGCCCCCAAACCAAAAAAGAAGTAAGCGCGTTCGCGTCAGCGCCGGCGCAGCGCCCCGCCCCCTCGACCGCAGAAAGATTTATAATCCAACTGTTCCACGGGTTCAGCGTCCGGCGGCCCGGCCAACACCCACCAACCTGCATTCCACCGAGCACCCACTCGTCAGTTCCAGCGGAGATCCGTCACATCATGTCCAGCACGACCAGCAACAACCTGGGGGTTTTTGTCGATGTCGCCTATCTGGCGCGCAATGGCGGCTATGGCATGCGCTACGACCTCCTGCGTGAGTTCGCGGCCCGCGACGGCGCCGAACCGCTGCGCCTGAACGCGTATGTCAGTTACGACGCGGAGCGCGCCGACGAGGACGCCGGCTATCGCGACGGCCAGGAACGGTTCTACTCGCTGCTGCGCGATTTTGGCTACAAAGTGATCCCGCGCAGCATCCAGTGGGAGACCGACGAAGGCGGCAACCGCTTCGGCCAGGCGAACGCCTCCCTGCCGATGGCCGTGGACGCCCTGCTGCAGTGCGAAAAACTTGACCGGGTGCTGATCGCCACCGGCGACGGCGATTTTGTCCAGGTGGTGCGGGCCATGCAGGCGCGCGGCTGCCGGGTGGAAGTGCTGGCATTTGACAACGTCTCCACCGACCTGCGGCGGGAAGCCGATCTGTTCATCTCCGGTTATCTGGTGCCCAATCTGCTGCCCATCCAGGCGGCGCGGGATCTGCCGCCGTGGGGCGAGATTGGGTCCCGCGTGCGCGGCATCTGCTATGCCCACGCCGGCAAGGGCTACGGCTTCCTGCGCTATCTCAAAACCTTGTCCGCCGACTTATGGAAGACCGATTCGCGCCAGAGCGATTCGCCGTATGGCAGCGTCTTCTGCCACGATTCGCAGCTCCCGGCCGACGTGCTGCCGTCGGATCTGCCCAGCCGCAGCCTGGTGCTGGAATTCGAATTGGCGCGCGCCGAGGGCCGGGAGAACAGCCTGCAAGCCGTCAACGTGCAGGTGCCGCGCCGGCGGGAGGACCGCGAGCGCCGCGAACCCGCTGACCGAGGCGAACGCTCCGAGCGCCACGGCCGCGGCGGCCGGGTGCCCTATGAACTAAAATCGCCCGAAGAGCAGCTGGCGTCCTACGCGCCCAAAATCTCTTTCGACAGCTGACACCGGCCGGGGGAGTCGCATGCCATCCAAATTAATCTCCTTAGCCGCCGCCATCACCGCGCATGTCCACGACGGCGACCTGGTGTACGCGGCCGGCTTCACGCACCTCATCCCCTTCGCGGCCGCGCACGAGATCATCCGCCAGCGCAAGCGCGGCCTGGTCCTGGCGCGCGCCACGCCCGATATCATCTATGACCAGCTGGTGGCGGCCGGCTGCGCGCGGAAACTGATCTTCTCGTACTCCGGCAACCCCGGCGTCGGCTCGCTGCGCGTGATCCGCGCCGAAATGGAGGCCGGCCGGCTGGCTTACGAGGAATACTCGCACTTCGCCATGATCACGCGCCTGACCGCTGGCGCGGCCGGCCTGCCGTTTCTGCCGATGAAGTCCGTCGGCACGGCCGACCTGGCCGGCGTCAATCCGCAGTACCGGCAAGTCACCTGCCCGTACACGGGCGAGCTCTTGAACACCGTGCCGGCCCTCAACCCGGATGTCGCCATCATCCACGTCCAGCGCGCCGACGCCCAGGGCAACGCCCAAATCTGGGGCATCCTGGGCGAGCAGAAGGAGGCGGCCCTGGCCGCCCGGCGCGTGATCATCACGGCCGAGGAGCTGGTGGACGAGGCCGTCATCCGTTCCGACCCCAACCGCACGATAATCCCGGCCCTGGCCGTGACCGCCGTCTGCCACGCGCCCTACTCCGCGCACCCGTCTTATACCCAGGGCTACTACGACCGCGACAACGACTTTTACCTGGAGTGGGACAAGATCTCGGCCACGCCGGACAGCGTGCGCGCCTGGCTGGACGAGTGGGTGTACGGCGTGCCGGACCGCGCCGCGTATTGGGAGAAGCTGGGCGCAGCCGTGCAGGCCCGGCTGGCCGTTAAGCCCAAATGGAGCGCGCCGGTGAATTACGGAGATTGTTGAGGGGCAAGCGGCCGCGGGAGCGAGCGCGCCCCAGGTGAATGAGAAAGCCGAGGGCCGGCATGTTAGAACAGCTGGATCTGGATCTCTCCGTCTCCAAAACCACGTACACCAAACGCGTGGCCGGCCTTCAGC
>JAGOBN010000430.1 GCA_017999235.1 Anaerolineales bacterium
CCAGCCGCATGGCCGCGATTGTAGCTTAGGTTGGGGAGGGGAGGCCGGCGGCCAGGGCTCCTTATGTATTAGCCCTATTCCAGGCGGGCCGGTATAATCTTGCGCACGGCCTTCCGAGGAGATATCAGCATGGATTTAGGGCAATTGGCCAAGACCGTCGACTGGCTGGACGGTGAGCGCCGCAAAGACAAACAAGAGATTACGGCCCTGCAGGAGCGGTTGGCGGCTCTGGCGGTCGATAACGGCAACCTGGCGCGCCGGCTGCAGCAGATGGAATCGGCGCTGACGACGGCGACCGCCCAGCTGCAGCGGGTCACGAAGGTGGACGAACTCCTGGACGGCTACCGCAAAGAGATGGCGCGCCAGATCGAGGAGCTTGAGAAGCGCCGGCAGGAGACGGGCCGTGAGGACGAGCGCCTCCGCAAAATCGAGCGCGACGGCCTCAACAAATCCTTGGGCGAAGTCCGCAAAGGCCTGGAGGGCCTGCCCAAGTTCGAGCGCGACCTGGACGCCCGCAAAGAAGAAGAGGCGCGCATCGCGCGGCTGGTGGCGGAGCTGCAAAAGAAGGTGGGCGAATTCACCAAGCACGTGGATGACCGCAACCGGTCGGTGACGCTGGTGGAGGAAGGGCGCCGGCAGGATGCCAAGCGCATCGCCGACCTGATGACGGAGCTCTCGGAGCTGCGCCGGCGCGCCGACGAGAATCGCGGCAAACTGGATATTGTGGAAGATATCGCCCGGCGCGCCGAGGCCCGCATCGCCGAGGTCACGCAGGCCGAGACCGAGCGCCGGCAGCTGCAGACGCAGTGGATGGAAGCGCAATCCATCCGCTACACCGAACAGGAGCGCGCCTGGGTGGAGCTGCGCGCCAAAGTGGAAGCGGCGCTGGAGACGATGGGGGACTACGCCCGGCGCGTCAACCAAGCAGCTGAGTCCAACCGCGAGATTTCCCGCGCCGCCGCCGAGCTGCAGCAATCCAGCGAGCTGCTCGACCGGCGCATGAACGAGATCACCGAGATCCAGCGCCTGTCGGAGGACCGCCTGCGCCAGGACTGGGCCGCCTTCCTGGCGGATGAGCAGAAACGCTGGACCACGCACATGCTGCTGCGCGATGAGCAGTGGCGCGAGCACGACCGGGCCGCGGCCAAGGAGGGGGAACGCGTGGAGACGCTGGAGGAGCAGACGGCGGAAGTGGTGGACACGCTGCGCCGGCTGCAGGAGCTGGATGCCAGCCGCCTGCAAAGCCTGCTGACCGTGCTGCGCGAGATGGCGTCCGAGTACGAGCAGACCTTCACCCAAGTGCGGTAGGGCGCCGCAGACCCGTATGCGCGTCGTTGGCACCGCCGGCCATGTGGATCACGGCAAGTCCACGCTGGTCGAAGCCCTGACCGGCACCCACCCCGATCGCCTCAAAGAAGAGCGCGAGCGCGAGATGACCATCGATCTCGGCTTCGCGTGGTTTAACCTGCCGACCGGCGAGCCGATCGGCGTGATCGACGTCCCCGGCCACCGCGACTTTATCGAGAACATGCTGGCCGGCGTGGGCGGCATCGACGCGGCCCTGTTCGTGGTGGCGGCCGATGAAGGCGTGATGCCGCAGACCCGCGAACACCTGGCCATTCTGGACCTGCTCGCCATCCCCGCCGGCGTGATTGTGCTGACCAAGACCGATCTGGTGGATGACGAGTGGCTGGCGCTGGTCGCCGCCGACGTGCGCGAGGCCGTGCAGGGCACGGTGCTGGCGCCCGCGCCGCTGCTGCCGGTCTCGGCGCGCACCGGCCGCGGCCTGACGGAGCTGAAAGCGGCGCTGCAAACCGTCTTGGCCGCGCACCCGCCGCGCCCGGATCTGGGCCGGCCGCGCCTGCCCATTGACCGCGTCTTCAGCCTGACGGGCTTCGGCCCGGTCGTGACCGGCACGCTGAGCGAGGGCGCGCTGACGCTGGGCGAGGCGGTGGAGATTCTGCCGCCCGGCTGGCCGGCGCGCATTCGCGGCCTGCAAACCCACAAGACCAAGATTGAACGGGCCGTGCCGGGCAGCCGCGTGGCAATCAACCTGGCCGGCGTGGAGACCAGCCAGCTGCGGCGCGGCATGGTGGTCACCCAGCCCGGCGTCCTGCGCGCCACCACGCTGATCGACGCGCAGTTCTGCCACCTGCCGGCGGCCGACCTGCCGCTCAAGCACAATGCCGCCGTCAAGCTCTTCATCGGCGCGGCGGAAGTGCCGGCGGCGGTGCGCTTGCTGGGCCGGGCCGCGCTCCCGCCCGGCGAAACCGCCTGGATCCAACTGGTGTGCGCGGAGCCGGTGGTGGCGGCCAAAGGCCAGCGTTTTATTCTGCGCCGGCCGTCGCCGGGCGCCACCCTGGGCGGGGGCGTGGTGGTGGACCCCCAGCCCAAGCGGCGCTACCGCCAGCAGGAGGCCGGCGTGGCCGCCCGGCTGGAGATAGTGGCGCGCGGCACGCCCGGTGAAGTGCTGGCCCAGGCGCTGGACGCGCTGGGGCCGGCCGCGCTGAAAGACGGCATTGCCAAGGCCGGCCTGGAGGCGGCCGCGGCGGCCGCGGCGGTGCAAGAGCTGCGCGCCGCGGACGAACTGCGCGAGGTGGAGGGCGAGGCCTTGGTGGTGACGCGCGCCGGCTGGCGCCAATTCCTGGGCCGGCTGCGCGCCGCGCTCACGGTCTATCACCGCCAGAACCCGTTGCGCGGCGGCATGCCGCGCGAGGAGCTGAAGAGCCGGCTGGCGCAATCCGCCGAGACCCGCTACGCCCCGCGCGTGTTCAACGCGCTGGTGGGGCAGGCGGCGGCGGCCGGCGAGATCATCTCCCAGGGCGCGGCGGTGCGCCTGGTGGAGCACAGCGTGCAATTCACGCCCGCCCAGCAGGCCAAGCTCGACGCGTTGACGGCCGACTTCCGGCGCGACCCGTATAACACCCCGTCCGCCAAAGACTGCGCGGCGCGCGTCGGCGAGGACGTGCTGGCCGCCCTGCTGGATCTGGGCCGGCTGACCCCGGTCTCGCCGGAGGTGTTGTTCCTGCCGGAGACTTACGCGGACATGGTGGCCCAGATCAAGCTGCAGTTGGGCGCGCAGGGCAAGCTCACCGTGGCGGAAGTGCGGGACCGGTTCAAGACTTCGCGCAAATACGCGCTGGCCCTCATGGAGCATCTGGACGCTATCGGCGTGACCAAGCGGCTGGGCGACGAGCGCGTGCTGAAGGGCTGAGCGGGTTGCCCGGCGCCAACCGGGCAGTAACCAGGCCGCGCGCGTCGATGGTCGGGGGCTCGTGGTACACTCGCGGCGATGATTGTGCAACAGGCCGGCGCCATCCGGTATTATCAATTTGAAAGCTTCGCCGCTCACGCGCTGATCCACGGGATCTTGGCCCGGCACGGCGGCGTGAGCGCGGCGCCCTGGGCGTCGTTGAATATGTCGGTGACGGTCGGGGACAGCGCCGCCAATGTGCGCGCCAACCGCGAGCGCGCCTTTCACGCGCTGGGCCGGCCGCCGGAGTCCGTGGCGGATCTCTGGATGGTCCACTCGGCGGAGGTGGTGATTGCGGAGACGCCCCGCGATCTGACCGTGGAAGCGGCCAAGGCCGACGCGATCCTGACCGATAACCCGGCCGTGACTCTGTTTTTGCGCTTCGCCGACTGCGTGCCGATCCTCCTGTACGATGCGCGCCGGCGGGCCATCGGCCTGGTGCATGCCGGCTGGCGCGGGACGCTGCTGCGGACGGCCGGCGCCGCGGTGCGGGCCATGACCGAGCGCTATGGTTCGCGGCCGGCCGAGATTGTGGCCGGCATCGGCCCCTCCATCGGGCCGTGCCATTACGAAGTCGGGCCGGAGGTGGCGGCGCAGACCCGCGCCGCGTTCAACGGCCAGGCGGAGAGTTTGCTGGCCGCCGGCGCCAATGGCCGGCCGCATCTGGACCTGTGGGCCGCCAACGCGCTGACGCTGCGGCTGGCCGGCGTGGCGCAGATTGAGGTGGGCCAGATTTGCACGGCCTGCCGCACCGACGACTTTTTCTCCCACCGCGGCGAACACGGGCAGACCGGCCGCTTTGGGGCGCTGCTGGCGCTGGCATGACCGCGCCTGATTTAGCCGCCAACCTGGCGCGGGTGCGCGCTCGGATTGCCGCGGCGGCCAGCCGCGCCGGCCGTGACCCGGCGGCCGTGACGCTGGTGGCGGTCTCCAAGACCCAGCCCGCCGGTGCGGTGCAAGCCTTGTTGGCGGCCGGCCAGGTGGATTTTGGCGAGAACCGGGTGGAGGAAGCGGCCCCCAAGATGCAGGCTGTGGGCGCGGCCGGCGCCCCGCGCTGGCATATGGTGGGCCACGTACAGAGCCGCAAGGCGCGCGAGGTCGGCGCGGCCGGCTTTGCGCTGATCCATTCGGTGGACAGCCGCAAGCTGGCGGAGCGGCTGGGCCGCTGGGCGGCGGAAGCCGGCCGCCGGCAGGCGGTGTTGTTGGAGTGCAACGTCTCGGGCGAGGCCGCCAAAGCCGGGTTTGCGGCGGCGGACCCTGCCGCTTGGGAAGCGGTCTTGGACAGCTTCGGGG
>JAGOBN010000431.1 GCA_017999235.1 Anaerolineales bacterium
GCTCAAACTCGCGCTCCGCCAGCTCAAACAAGAACCGGCGGTTATACACGCCGGTCAGCGGATCCGTGCGCGCGAGTTGCTGTTCGCGTTCCAGCGCCCGCTCCAGTTCACGATTAACCGTCTCCAGCGCGGCTTCGGCGCGCTTGCGCTCGGTGATATTGCTAAAGGTGACGACCACCCCGCGCTCCTCCAAAGGCAGCGGGGCCGCCGTGACGCTCAGCCAGGTCACGGAGTGATCGGCTTTGACCACGCCCATTTCCACATTCTCAATTGGGCGCTGCTCGGCCAATACCCGCACGCTCGGAAACTCCTGCGGCGGCATGGGCGTTCCATCCGGCCGGATGATGGTCCACGCGGGATCGTCGATGGTGCGCTGGGTCTGAAAAGCGCGCGGCACGCCCAGCAGGGTTTCGGCGACGGAGTTGGCTTCCAGGATCCGGCCGGCCTGGTCCGAGATCGTGATCCCCAGCGGGAAGGCCTCAAACAGGGTCTGGTACTTGAGCAGGGTCACGCGCAGGATCTCGTCCGCCCGCCGGCGCTCGGTGATATCCCGGATCACGACCACGATCCCCAGCAGTTGGCCGGCCGCATCCGTCAAGACCGCCGAGTTGAATTCCCCCGCAAACCGGGCGCCGTCCTTCTTGAGCAGGGTGTATTGATTATGGGGCGAGGGGAGGCCGCGCAGGGCATTCTGGATATCGGCCTGCGCGCGGGCCTGGTCTTCCGGGGCGATAAAGGCCAGCGGCGAGCGCCCGAGCGCTTCCGCCGGCTGGTCCCGGCCGAACAGGGCCAGGGCGTTGGGCGACACAAAGGTCAGCCGGCCGTCGGACGCCACCACGGCAATGCCATCCGGCAGGGTGTTCACCAGGACGCGAAATCGTTCTTCACTTTCGCGGAGCGCGGCTTCGGCCTGTTTGCGCGTGGTGATGTCCTGCGCCACCCCCATGATCTGCTGCGGCGCGCCGTTGCCGGCGCGGCTAAACACCATCTCGCGGGCTCCAATCCAGTGCCAGGTTCCATCGGCATGGCGGACGCGGTACTCACAACTAAAAATATCCCCGTCCCGCGCCTGAGCCGTCCACTGGAACTTGTCTTGCAGAGCGGGCCGGTCGTCCGGGTGCGTCACCGCCGGCGAGAACACCGACCCGATATCGTTGGCCGGGTCACCGGAATAGCCGAGGACGCTCGCAAACGGGCGGTTGGTATACACGTTTTGCCGCGCGGCCAGATCAAACACATACAGGATGCTGGGCGTGGTTTCCAGAATCGCCTGCGCCTGCTGCAGGGCCGCCTCCGCGCGTTTGCGCGCGCTGATATCCAGACAGTGGGCCAGGTAACCATGGATGCGGCCGCTGGCCGCCCCCAGCGCGGTAAGGACGACGTCCAGATAAACAGGCTCGCCGGCGGGGCCGGCCCATTGGGTCTCGTAGCGCACGATCTCGCCCGCCTGCAGTTTCGGCTTGGCCGCGGCCGGCAGCCGGGGGTCCGCCAATGGATCCAGTACCGGGACCGCCGACGGCGCTCCACTTCCGAACAGGGCCAGGCCGGCCTGGTTTACGGTTTGGATTTGGCCGGCGGCGTCAAACAGCTCGATGCCCAAGGGCGACGCCTCGAACAGCTCCCGAAAGCGCCGCTCGCTGGCCAGCAGCTCGGCCCGGCGGCCCGCTTCGAGCAGGTCACGGTGCCAGGCGGTCGCCAACACCACCACGCCGGCGGTCAGATGCAGGCTCAGCGGCCCGTCCAACAGGCCGGCCATGGTCATCCCCGGCCTCACCCTGGCAAACAGGATCATCCCCGCTAATTGGGCGATGAAGACCACCAGATTGAGCCGCGCGGGCAGGAACACGCTGCCAAACAACATGACCACGATCAGGTAATTGAGGACCGGCGCGGCCGGGTCGGCCTCCAGACCGGCTAGGATGAAAAGCAACAGGGAGCCAAACAGGGCAGCCGCGAGGCTGACCGGCCAGAGGTAGCCGCGCCGGCTGAGCAGGCTGGCCGGCAGGACAAACAGCACAATCGCCAGCCGGGCCAGAGTCTCCGGGTTCAGCACCAGCCCATGCGCGGGGAGGCGCACCACAAACAGCGCGCCGGTGGTGAGCAGCAAGACCAACAGAATCGACGTCAGCAGCTTGGCCTGTTGGCGTTTTTCCGGGTCGTGAATCCCGCGCGCCGGCTCCACCAGCCTCTCCCACGCCAGCCCCAGCCGGCGCCCGCGCGCCATCATCCAACGGACAAACATCGGGGCCCCTTTCCGCCCAGCTCCTAGACCACGCCGAACAAGCCGGCCAGCGCGCTGGGTGGATCAATAGACTATCAGGGTCCGGTGTAATTGTGGAGATAACATCTGTTGGCGTCCGACTGAACCGCCGTCAGCGGATCGGCCGGAGATGGGAGCGCCGCGAACCAGAGGGGAAGCTGTCAGCCGGCGCCAAACCAGCCCTGCTGATGCGCCTCGGTCAGGCGGGCCTCCAGGTAAGCCCACAACGCCGGACACCCCGCCTGGATCGGCGGCCCAATCCGGCGCATCACCCGCTCGTAAGCGATGCCGTTTTCCCGCCAGCTCTGTCCGTTATTGGCCAGATTGAGCAAGGCCGGCATGGCCCGGTCAACGGCGTGGGCAAATCGGGCGGCGGGGGTTTCCGCTGCCTCAAATTCCTGCCACAGCGCCAGAAACGCCGCCCCGGTCGCTTCCGGCAGCAAGCCAAAGATCCGCGTCACGGCGGCCCGTTCGGCCGCCTTGCGCTCGGCCCAGCCGTCTTCGACATAGACGAGGGTATCCCCGGTATCAATCTCGCCGATATCATGCACCAGCAGCAGGCCGATCACCCGCTGGATATCCACCCCTGGCTCAGCGTACGGCGCTAAGGAGGCCGCCAACAGCGCGATCTGCCAGCTGTGCTCGGCCGAGTTTTCATAGCGTTCCAGGCCCAGCGGGCGTGTTTTGCGCGTCACAGCCTTGAGCTTGTCCAGCTCCAAAATGAAGTCGACGATCGGCTGAACGGGGTGGCGCTCCATAAATCGAACCCTTTCGCTTGGACGCGGCCCGGCCGCGTCATTGTTTCCGGTGGTCGGGATGCGGGTCATCCGCCGCACCGCCCATTATCGCCCAGAGGCCTTGACACGCCGCTCGGAAATTGAATACTATCTTGCTACTGTTTGACCAAATACCGTGGATGGGCCGCCGAATGGAGGCGCGCGCGCGTGTGAGGGGGCGGCCGGCCAAATGCACCAGAGACCAGGAAAGGACACGGCGATGGCACCCAGGGCGTCTTCAGCGGGCGGGTATACCCCTCTAAAACTGACCGCGTCCGAGCGCGGCGCCTTGGAGGCGCTGGTTCAGTTCCCGCTGGTGGACGCGTTGTTTGGCCGGCGCTCGCGCCGCTTCTTCCGGGGCGCGGAAGTCCCCGACGGCCCGCTGGCGCACAAGTCGCGGTTTGAGCCCCTGCCGCTCTCCGAACTGGAACGCCTGTTGATTGTGACGGCGGTGGGCGGCAAGACCGGCTGGCACAACGGCATCACGCGCCATGACCGTTACGCGCCCCACTTGTCCAACTATCCGGGCGCGGCCGGCGGACGCACCTTCCCCTCCGCCGCCGGCTTCCACACCGCCGAGGTCTTCTTCACCGACGACAGCGGGATCTACTTCTTCAACACCCGCGATATCGCGCCGCCGGTGGAGCGCCGGCCCGACGGCACCCTGGAGGTGGAAGCGCTGCTGAACGCGCACCAGGCGCAGATCCGCCGGCTCTCCGACCAGCGCCTCTACCTGCCGCCGCGCGAGCCCTATATGGAAGGCCACAACACCTGGGTCGCCAATCGCCCCGGGACGCTGTTGGTCTTCCCGGTCGGGGACCTGGCCCAGCATACCCTGCTCAATCTGTGCTTCTACGTTCAGAATGGCTACGCTATCTATGACGACGTCAACGGCCGGCGCATCCCGGGCCTGGAGCGCTTCCAGTCCATTATCGACGTGGCCGCGCCTCTGCCGCTGACGTTTTTGGATCAGTATTCGCTGACGGAATTAACGGCGGAACTCGCCACCGCCGCCTACGCCGGCGCGTTGATGCAGCAGGCCCTGGGCCTGGGCGGCTGGATGTATGACGGTCTTGATCGCTTTAGCGTCTTGGGGGCCAGCGGTGATCCACAGGTGCCGGGTTTGGGCTTTCGGTATGACACCGATCCGCGCTGGGCGCTGCCCAACCCCACCGGTCTCGCCGGCGTCCTGGAGGGTTTCTGCCCGCCGCATTATCCGGATATGCGCGCCGCGGTGGACGCGCTCTGCGAGCGCAAGTTTGGCCCGGGCGGGCCATTCCATCCGGCGACGCCCGGCCCGTGGAAAGACAGCCCGGCGGTGCGCGCCAGCGCGCAGGTTCACGATGAGCTGTTCCGGGCGGCCGTGGCGCATCAAGCCCAGTATATGTTCGACACGTTTGGCAAATTCCCGGCCACCGTGCCGACGATTTTCTCGCTGATGTATCTCCAAAGCCATCATCTGGATTTGGAATACTACGACAAGTTTTTCCTGCC
>JAGOBN010000019.1:0-10195 GCA_017999235.1 Anaerolineales bacterium
CCGGGGACCAGTTCGCGCGCGGGGATATTGATGCGCGAGCCGTCGCGGATCACGCGCGCGTCCGGCGCCGCCAGTTTCTTCAGCGCCGCCAGCGACGCCTCGGCGCGCGATTCCTGGATCACGCCGATGACGCCGTTCAGAATGACAATGGCAATGATGGCGGCCGCCTCCACCGCGTCGCCCAAGGCGAAGGAGATGGCGCTGGCGATGATCAACAGGATCACCACGAAGCTTTTGAGTTGATCCACCACCAGCCGCCAAAACGGCGTCGGCGGCTTTTCCCGCAGCTCGTTATGACCGTACTGCGCCAGCCGCTGCTGCGCTTCGGCTGAGGATAAGCCGTGGTCATCCCGGGTTGCCAATTGATCCAAAACCGCCGCGACCGTCTGGCTGTGCCAGGCTTCTTCGGGCGCCGGCGGGGGGGGAGGGGTTGCTTCCGTCATAAGACTCCTAGGGTGAATAGAGATGGATTATAGCGACGCGCCCAAACACCGCCAATGACCAACTTGACCCGCCGGCCATCCACGGGGAGAATCAGCCGAGCGGCTGCCGCCTCCCCGACCCGCTGATTCTTTGCCCCTGACTCATTCCAACCCGGAGCAACTTAGGCATGGCGTCTTCCATTATTTTGATTGTCGCGCAATTGGTCTTCTTAGAGGCCATTCTCTCGATTGACAACGCCGCCGTCCTGGGCGCGTTGGTCGCCCACTTGCCGGACGATCAGCCGATCCGGTGGCCGGCCCCGCTCCGGCCCCTGGGCGCGGCCCTGCACGGCCTGCTGGGCAACCAGCGCACGGCCGCCCTGCGCGTGGGCCTGTTGGGCGCGTACGCCGGCCGCGCCCTGATGCTGGTGCTGGCCAATGTCGTCATCCAGAACCCCTGGCTGCGCGTGGTGGGCGCCTTGTACTTGCTGCGCCTGGCCTTCGATAATCTGGGCGCGGCCGAGCCCGGCGAGACCGACGCGCACCAGCACCCGCTCGAGGCGCGCTCATTCTGGAACATCGTTCTCACCATTGAGCTGGCCGACCTGGCATTTAGCCTCGACAATGTCGTCGCCGCCGTGGCCCTCTCGGATCAACTCTGGGTCGTGATGCTCGGCGTGGCGCTGGGCATCTTGTTCATGCGTTTCGCGGCCGGCTGGTTCAGCTACGCCGTGGAGCGCGAGCCGGTGCTCAAGCCGGCCGCCTATCTCCTGGTGCTCAATATCGGCGTCACCCTGCTGATCGAAGAGTTCACCGGCCAAAACATCTCGGACTGGGTGCGCTTTGGCATGTCGCTGGGCATTCTCGCGGCGGCGCTGGCGTACGCCCATGTGCGCCCGCTGCGCGTCTTGCAGCCCGCCTTGGAATGGCTGGCCCAGGGCTTCGCCAACTTCAACGAAGTCATCGATTGGGCGCTCGTTCCGTTCCAGGCCACGGCGCGGCTGGTCTGGCGCCTGGTCCTGGCGGTGTCCACCGCCCTGACCGGCCGTTAGCGGGCGGCAGGGTAAAATCCTGGTTTCGGTCCCTGTCAATTTTAGGAAGGTGCGCCCATGCAGAGCCTGAAAGACCGGATCCACCGCGAAGGCAAGAATCTCGGCCAGGGCATTCTCAAAGTCGACGGCTTTATCAACCATCAGGTGGACCCGGCGCTGATGGACGCCTGCGGCCAAGAATTGGCCCGGCGCTTCGCCCAGGTCGGGGCCACGCGGATTCTGACGGCCGAAATCTCGGGCATCGCGCCGGCCCTGATGACGGCCAAACACCTGAACCTGCCCGTCGTCTACGCCCGCAAGAGCAAGCCCGTCACCATGCCCAATGAGGTCTTCCTGACCCTGGCCCCCTCCCACACCAAGGGCCGTACGGTCGAACTGATCGTCTCGCCGGAATACCTAGCGCGCGGCGAGCGGGTGCTCATCATCGATGACTTTCTGGCCACCGGCCAGACCATCCTGGGCCTGGCGCGCCTCACTCAGGTCGCCGGCGGCACCCTGGTCGGCATCGGCACGCTGATTGAAAAATCATTCGAGGGCGGCCGCGCGCTGCTGGAACCGCTCGGCCTGCCGATCGAGGCGCTGGCCATCATCGCCAACATGGACGCCGGCCAGATCATCTTTGCCGCTTAGCGGTCTCCCTGAGCGGGGCGTTGGCCGGGGTCTGCGAGCCTTGGCCCGCTGCCGCTGGCCATGCGGATTGGATCATTTATGGACTCTGTCGCCATCCTGGACTTCGGCTCGCAGTTTTCGCAATTGATCGCCCGCCGGGTACGGGAGGCGCAGGTCTATTGCGAACTCTTTCCGCACGATGCGCCGGCCGAACGCGTGCTGGCCCTCCAGCCGCGCGCTTTTATCCTCTCGGGCGGGCCGAGTTCAGTCTACGACGCCGGGGCGCCCCGTCTGCCTGACTATGTGCTGACGTCTGGCCTCCCGGTGCTCGGCATCTGCTACGGCATGCAGCTGCTGGCCCAGGCGTTGGGCGGGCAGGTGCAGGCTTCGGCGGCGCGCGAGTATGGCCGGGCGGAGCTGCGCCTCAGCGCCGCCTCGCCCTTGTGGGCCGACGTGCCGGCCGCTTCGCAAGTCTGGGCCAGCCACGGCGATAAAGTGCTGTCCGCCCCGCCCGGCTTCCGCGTCCTGGCCGAGACCGATAACTGCCCGATTGCGGCCATGGACGCCCCCGGCCGCCCGTTGTTCGCGCTGCAATTTCATCCCGAGGTCAACCACTCCACGCACGGCCGCCAAGTGCTGCGGAATTTTCTGGCCGCCGCCGGCCTGCGGGCCGAGTGGACGCCCGGCTCGATGGTGGCGGACGCGGTGGCCCGCCTGCGCGCCCAGATTGGACCGGCGCCGGTGGTAGCCGGCGTCAGCGGCGGCGTGGATTCCAGCGTGGCGGCCGCCCTGGTCCACCGCGCTGTCGGCGACCAGCTCACCTGCATTTTTGTGGATACCGGCATGCTGCGCGCCGGCGAGCCGGAGGCGGTGGTGGCGGCCTTCGGCCAGATGCTGCACGCCCGGCTGGTGGCCGTGAATGCCGCCGAGGAGTTTCTGGACGCGCTCCACGGCGTCACCGACCCGGAGCAGAAACGCAAGCTCATCGGCGAGAAGTTCATCCGCATCTTCGAGCGCGAGGCGCGGCGCGCGCTCGGCCACGCGGACGGCGCGCGCTTCCTTATGCAAGGCACCATTTATCCGGATGTCGTCGAGAGCCGCGGCCCGGAGCGCCAGTCGGCGGCCAAAATCAAAACCCACCACAACGTCGGCGGCCTGCCCGCCGATCTCAAATTCGAACTGGTGGAGCCGCTGCGGTTTCTGTTCAAAGACGAAGTGCGCGCAGTGGGCGAGGCGCTGGGCCTGCCGGCCGAGATGGTCTGGCGCCAGCCCTTCCCCGGCCCCGGCCTGGCGGTGCGGTGCCTGGGCGAAATCACCTGGGAGCGGCTGGAGCGCCTGCGCGCCGCCGACAAAATTGTGACCGACGAGCTGGACGCGGCCGGCCTGCTCTTCAGCCCGGGCGGGGCGGCGGCCACCGCCCAAGCTTTTGCCGTGCTGCTGCCGGTGCGGTCGGTGGGCGTAATGGGAGACAGCCGCACCTACCAAGAGGTCTGCGCGCTGCGGGCGGTCACCACCGACGATTTCATGACCGCCGACTGGGCGCGCCTGCCCTACGCCGTGCTGGCCCGGATCTCCAGCCGCATTGTCAATGAGGTCCACGGCATCAACCGTGTGGTCTACGATATCTCGTCCAAGCCGCCGGCCACGATCGAGTGGGAGTGAGCGGCGCTACCCGGCGGGGTCGGCCGCGTAATACTGGTCAGACCATTCGACGGCGCTTTTGACGCGCATGGGAGACACTTATGAAACTGGATTACGGTTCGCTTTTCGTTCGCGCCTGGCAGCTGACCTGGCGGCACAAGGTGCTGTGGATTTTTGGCATTTTGGCCGGCCTCGGCGGCGCCCCCAGCAGCCCGGGCGACGGGGGCAATAACTCAGGGGGCGGTTCGAGCAGTGGCGGTGCCCTGCCCTGGCCGCCGGAAATCCAACGCTTCGTGGATCGCATTGACCAGAACACGTTGATCGCGCTGGGCCTCGGCCTGGCGTGTCTGGCCCTGATCGTGGGCGTCGTCTTGATTGCCCTGCAAGTGATCGGGCGCGGCGGCCTAATCGGCGGGGTCCGGCTGGCGGCCGCCTCGGGGAACGTCACATTTGGCGAGGCTTGGCAGGTTGGCCTGCAGAAGTTTTGGACGCTCTTCCTCATCGGGTTGTCGGTCGGCCTCGTCACGTTGATCGCGGCATTGATCATCGTCGTTCCAGGCGTTTTCCTGGCGGTAGCGACCCTGGGGCTGGGCCTGCTCTGCCTGATCCCGCTGTTCTGCCTGCTGGCCATCGCCGCCACGCTGCTCGGGATCATTGCCTATTTCGCGCAGATCGCGGCTGTGGTGGAGAACTTGGGCGTCATGGACGCCTTCCGGCGCGCGTGGGACGTCATCACCGCCAATCTGGGCGATATCGTATTGGTGGGCGTGATCCTGATGGTCATCAGCCTGATCGCGGGCTTTGCCCTCGCGCTGCCCTTTTTCTTTCTGGCGCTGCCGCTCATCGTGGGGATGGCCGGCCTGGCCTCGGACAGCCAGGCCATCAGCGCCGGCAGCTTGGCGTTCGGCTTGATCTGTTGCGCCGCGTATCTCCCGGTCCTGCTCGTCCTGAACGGCATTCTGCAGACGTGGCAAACGGCGGTCTGGACCCTGGCGTACGGACAACTCACCGGCGCCGCCCATCCGGGTGCGCCCAGCGCTCCGCAAGTCTTGGCCTGAACATCGTGCGGCTTGTTTAGATTGTCATAAAATCCACGGGCTTGGTGTGTCCGGGCCGTGCTAGAATCCCTCCCGGTATGAGACGACTGTGGCTCTTATTGGGAGGGGTTTTTCTGGCCTTGGCGCCGTGGCTGCCCGTTGGGGCGCAAACCCCCGCGCCCGACGGGGGCCAGGCGGTGCTGACCGCCATTGACGCCAGCCGCTTCCCCGCTATTGATGTTTACCTCGCGGTTGAGAACAGCGCCGGCCAGCACCTAGCCGGCTTGCCGGCTGAGGCCTTCACCCTGACCGAGAACCAATCCCCCGTGGCGCGCCCGGCCTTAATGGAGGCCGAGATCGGCGTGCAGGTCGTTTTTGTGGTGGACGTGGGGCCGGCCTTCAAAACCCGGGACGCCAACGGCGTCAATCGGTTTGAATACGTCAAACAGGCCCTGACGGATTTCATCCACACCGGTCTGCGGCCGGTGGATGATGTGACCGTGCTGACGTCCGAGGGTTTGCTCATTGCCCATGTCAGCGCCGGCGCGCCGGTGCTGGACGCGCTTAACCGGTATACCCCCGTCTTTCAAACGGCCGCCGATCCTTATGCGCTGCTCAATAGCGGTTTGAATTACGCGGCCGATGTCCCTCCCCGGCCCGGCATGCGGCGGATGCTGGTGGTGTTAACCAATGGCCTGCCCGCCGCGCCGGCCACCGCGCTCACCGATGTGCTGGCCCGCGCCCAGGCCGCGCAAACTCAGGTGCATACCGTGTTTGTCGGGCCGAATGGCGCGCAAGGCACCACCGGCGCGCAGATCCTAAGCCAATTGGCCCAAACCAGCGGCGGCCTGGCCTTGTTTCTGCAGGACCCGGCTTCGTTACAGCCCATTTTTGATCTTCTGACTGAGCAGCGGCCCCAGTATCGCATAAGTTATCGTTCCGCCATCAACCTCACCGGTCAGCACACGGCGGCCGCCCAGGTGGCGTTGCCGTCCGGCGAGATTCTCCAGACGCCGGCCGCGTCATTTCAGTTACGGGTTGAACCGCCGCTCATCACCTTAACCGAGCCCCCGGCCCGCTTAGCGGCCGCGGAAAGTGGGCCAGACTACCCGCTGGGCGTGCAGATCACGTTTCCAGATGGGCATGCGCGGAACCTGCGCTCGGTGCAGCTGCTGGTGGACGATACTCAGTTAGACATCCCGCTTGAGTCTGATTTAACCACCGTCGGTTGGCCGCTGGCGGGCTACACCGCCAGCCTCACCCACACGCTGCAATTGCGCGTCATGGATGAGCTTGGGCTTGCGGCGGACAGTGAGCGCGTCGCCGTCTTTGTGGAAGTGCCGGCCGCGCCCACCACGGTGGCGGCCACCCCGCCGGCCGAGGCCTCGGTCTTACCTTGGGTCGGCTGGGCGGTGGCGGGCGCGGCGTTGAGCCTGACGGTGGGGGGGGGCGGGCTGTGGTATTGGCGCCGGCGCGCCGCCGGATTGCCAGGGCTGGCCTTCACCTGGCCGGTGCGCGCTCCAGCGCCAGCGCCGCCCGACCCAATCCGGCCCCAGCCGACGAAGCCGTTGACGCCGGCGCCGGCCGTTAGCCGGCGCGTGCGCCTGCCGCAGCTGCACTTTGCCGCGCGCCGCAGCGGCCGGCCCGCCCACGGGCCAGCCTATTTGGAAGTGGTGGAGGCCGGCGCCGGGAAACTGGCCAGTTCAACGATTGAGTTGACCAACGTGGAGCTGCGGTTGGGGCGTGATCATCAAATGGCCGAGGTGGTTTTTCCGGATCGGTCCGTGTCGCGCTTGCATGCCCGCTTAACCGAGACCGCGCCCGGCGTCTTCACCATCTTCGACGCCGGCTCCACCTCCGGCACCTGGGTGAATTTCAATCCCGTGCCCGCTGAGGCCGGCCAGGCGCTCCAACCCGGGGATCTGATCAACCTAGGACGCGTCCAACTGCGCTTTCATCTCCGCGCCGCCGCCTCGCCTAACACCCCGCCTCCCGAATAATCCGGCGCTTTCGGCCCAGCGTTGCGCGCCGGCCGGGGAGGCTTGCTGGGATATTAAACAGAGAAAGCCCAGTAAGCTGGGCTTTTCTGTGCGATCTCCGGCCTGGGCAGAAGATCTTCAAATCTCTTGGCAACGACCTACTCTCCCGGACGGTCTCCCGTCAAGTACCATCAGCGCTGTCAGGCTTAACTTCCGGGTTCGAGATGGGACCGGGTGTACCCCTGACGCTCAAATCACCAAGAGAATTTGTTCAAGTATAGCGGCGCCGCCGCCCTACAACTCAATAACGTGGAAATTCAATTTCTCCGCACCACTCTATTGGACTAAGCCCTCGACCGATTAGGACGCCTACGCTCACCCCTTGCCTTGCGGCTTGAAAGTTTACACGCGGACGCCTATATAGCAGGTCGTCTACCTGCGGTCTTACTGGCTTACGCCATGGGGGACTTAATCTTGGAACGAGTTTCCCACTTAGATGCATTCAGCGGTTATCTCAACCGAACGTAGCTACTCGGCCATGCCGCTGGCGCGACAACCGACACACCAGAGGTTCGTCCATCCCGGTCCTCTCGTACTAAGGACAGGCTTCCTCAAGTCCCCTACGCCCACAGTGGATAGAGACCGACCTGTCTCACGACGGTCTGAACCCAGCTCACGTACCGCTTTAATGGGCGAACAGCCCAACCCTTGGGACCTTGTACAGCCCCAGGATGCGATGAGCCGACATCGAGGTGCCGAGCGAGATCGTCGATGTGAACTCTTGGATCTCACCAGCCTGTTATCCCCGGGGTAGCTTTTGTCTGATAAGCCACGGCCATTCCACTCTGAACCGTGGGATCACTAAGCCCGACTTTCGTCTCTGCTCGGCGCATTGGCCTTGCAGTCAAGCTCGCTTGTGCCTTTACACTCTGCGGCTGGTTTCCATTCAGCCTGAGCGAACCTTTGGGCGCCTCCGTTACCCTTTGGGAGGCGACCGCCCCAGTCAAACTACCCGTCTGGCACGGTCCCCCAGCCGGTTTACGGTCTGAGGTTAGGGTCAAAACTTCATCAGGGTGGTATTTCACATTGCGGCTCCCCCGAGCCCAGAAGCCCAGGTTCGAAGCCTCCCACCTATGCTACGCAGACGAAGTTCTAACACAATGCCAAAGTGTAGTAAAGCTCCACGGGGTCTTTTTGTCCTACTGCGGGTAGGCAGCATCTTCACTGCCATTTCAATTTCGCCGGATCCCTCGTTGAGACAGTACTCCAGTTGTTACACCGTTCGTGCGGGTCGGAACTTACCCGACTAGGAATTTCGCTACCTTAGGACCGTTATAGTTACGGCCGCCGTTCACCGGGGCTTCGGTTCAAAGCTTCGGCTTGCGCCTAACCTCTCCCCTTAACCTTCCGGCACTGGGCAGGTGTCAGCCCCTATACTTCGCCTTGCGGCTTAGCAGAGACCTGTGGTTTAGTTAACCAGTCACTAGAGCCATTTCACTGCGATCCCCCAGCGCTCCTTCGGATTGAATTCACGCCAGGAGACACCTCTTCTCCCGAAGTTACGAGGTTATTTTGCCTAATTCCTTAACGAGGGTTCTTCCGGTCGCCTTGGTCTACTCGACCCACCTACCAGTGTCGGTTTGCGGTACGGGCAACCAAGCTTCATCACTACGAGGGTTTTCTTGGCAGCTAGGCTTGACCACTTTTGCCTCGGGGGCACGCTATAACGCCTCGGCTCAACTGGCGGATTTGCCTGCCAGTCTCATCACCTACGCGCTTTGCACCTTCCATGTCCGTTGGGAAGGCTGGCTTACCTCTCTGCGTCACCTCTTCGCTCTGCTTGGTCGGTTCCGGAATGTTGACCGGATGTCCATCACCTACGCCTTGCGGCCTCGGCTAAGGCCCGACTAACCCGACGCGGACTGACCTTGCGTCGGAAACCTTAGGTTTACGGCGAACACGGTTCTCACGTGTTTTACGCTACTCATGTCTGCATTCTCACTTCCGCCCGCTCCAGCCGTCCTTCCGGTCGACCTTCCCTGCTGGCGGAACGCTCCCCTAACACTCGCCTTGCGGCGAATTCACGGCTTCGGTATCGAGCTTAGCCCCGGTAAATTGTCCGCGCAGGATCGTTTGACCAGTGAGCTATTACGCACTCTTTAAAGGGTGGCTGCTTCTAAGCCAACCTCCTGGCTGTCTAAACAATCCCACATCGTTTTCCACTTAGCTCGAATTTAGGGACCTTAGCCGATGATCTGGGCTCTTTCCCTTTCGACCACGAATCTCATCACCCGTAGTCCGACTGCCACGCTCTGGAGTAACGGCATTCGGAGTTTGGTTTGGTTTGGTAACCGATGAGGCCCCTA
Source organism: Anaerolineales bacterium (assembly GCA_017999235.1). Next base: position 9,107 of record JAGOBN010000019.1, read on the forward strand.
GCCAATCCAGTGCTCTACCTCCGTTACTGAACGCGTGACGCTAGCCCTAAAGCTATTTCGGGGAGAACAAGCTATCTCCCAGTTCGGTTGGCATATCACCCCTACCCACAGCTCATCCCCTGTTTTTGCAACAACAGTAGGTTCGGGCCTCCACGGGCGGTTAAGCCCGCTTCACCCTGGCCATGGGTAGATCACCGGGTTTCGTGCCTCATACATGCGACTCATCGCCCTATTCAGACTCGCTTTCGCTGCGCCTCCAGGTGTCACTCCCTTAGGCTAGCCACATGTATGAACTCGCAGACTCATTCTCCAAAAGGCACGCCGTCAGGCCTAGCAGGGAGCCACCCTATTCCTAGGATACTCAACCTGCCATTAGCCCTTCGACTGTTTGTAAGTGTACGGTTTCAGGTTCTATTTCACTCCCCTAGCAGGGGTGCTTTTCACCTTTCCCTCACGGTACTTGTTCACTATCGGTCGCCAAACGTATTTAGCCTTGGGGAGTGGTCTCCCCAGCTTCCGGCCGGGTTAGCGTGTCCGGCCGTACTCAGGATACCAACGAGCAGCAAGTAGCTTTCGCTTACGGGACTAGCACCCTCTATGGTTGGCTTCTCACTACCATTCTGCTAGCCACCTGTCTGCTCACGTGTTGGTCCTACAACCCCAGGCCGGCATGCCGGCCTGGTTTGGGCTGATCCGCGTTCGCTCGCCACTACTAGCGGAATTATCTCTGTTCCTGTGGGTACTTAGATGTTTCAGTTCCCCACGTGCCCTTCCACACACTATGTGTTCATGCGTGGATGCGCCAGGTTCTCTGGCGCGGGTTTCCCCATTCGGAAATCCCCGGTTATTACGCCTGCACACGGCTCACCGAGGCTTATCGCAGTGTCCCACGTCCTTCTTCGGCGTTTGGCGCCAAGGCATCCACCGTACACTCTTAGTAGCTTAGTCCACGTGATGCGGAGAAATTGAATTTCCACAATTATTCAGTTGTAAAGGTGCCCGCCCAGCTGACCCCCCGCCAGCCCGGCTCCGACGTTAGCCGCCGATCCCTAAGCACGTCGCCACATGCCCACGAATCGATGCCCAACG
>JAGOBN010000019.1:10295-17000 GCA_017999235.1 Anaerolineales bacterium
GCCTCAACAACTGAGAAGTGACAAGAAGCATCCACAACCAAGGCACAGAACTCACTCGTACCAAGCAAGTTCCGGTTGCTCTAGAAAGGAGGTGATCCAGGCGCACCTTCCGGTACACCTACCTTGTTACGACTTCGTCCCAGTCACCAGCCCCACCTTAGACGGCTGCCTCCTTGCGGTTAGCCTACCGGCTTTAGGTGTTGCCAGCTCCCATGACGTGACGGGCGGTGTGTACAAGACCCGGGAACGTATTCACCGCAGTATAGCTGTCCTGCGGTTACTAGCAACTCCGACTTCATGCAGGCGAGTTGCAGCCTGCAATCCGAACTGAGACCGGTTTTGTGGATTGGCTCCGCCTCGCGGCTTAGCACCCTACTGTACCGGCCATTGTAGCGTGTGTGTAGCCCAGGATATAAGGGACATGCTGACTTGACGTCATCCCCACCTTCCTCCGGCTTAAGACCGGCAGTCTCGCCAGACACGTGTAACTGGCGATAAGGGTTGCGCTCGTTAGTGGACTTAACCAAACACCTCACGGCACGAGCTGACGACAGCCATGCATCACCTGTGCAAGCTTCCCGAAGGATCGTTCCACTTTCGCTTCACTACTACTTGCATGTCAAACCCTGGTAAGGTTCTTCGCGTAGCCTCGAATTAAACCACACGCTCCGCTGCTTGTGCGGGTCCCCGTCAATTCCTTTGAGTTTTAGCCTTGCGGCCGTAGTCCCCAGGCGGCTGACTTAACGCGTTAGCTACGGCACCGACGGTTTTTAATCGCCGACACCCAGTCAGCATCGTTTACAGCTAGGACTACCGGGGTTTCTAATCCCGTTTGCTCCCCTAGCTTTCGCGCTTCAGCGTCAGGTGCAGTCCAGGTGGCCGCTTTCGCCACTGGTGTTCCTCCGCATATCTACGCATTTCACCACTACATGCGGAATTCCACCACCCTCTACTGCCCTCAAGCCCAACAGTATCGGACAGCGTCTCCCAGTTAGGCTAGGAGATTTCATGCCCGACTTGCTGAGCCGCCTGCACGCGCTTTACGCCCAGTAATTCCGGATAACGCTCGTCACCTACGTTTTACCGCGGCTGCTGGCACGTAGTTAGCCGTGACTTATTCTGGGAGTACTGTCCTTCCTCATCCTCCCAAAAAGCACTTTACGACCCGAAGGCCTTCATCGTGCACGCGGCGTTGCTGGGTCAGGCTTTCGCCCATTGCCCAATATTCCCGACTGCTGCCTCCCGTAGGAGTTTGGCCCGTGTGTCAGTGCCAATGTGGGGGGCCACCCTCTCAGGTCCCCTATCCGTCGTCGCCTTGGTGAGCCATTACCTCACCAACTAGCTGATGGACCGCAGGCCCCTCCTGAAGCACCTTTCGGCTTTAGATCCGGAGCCTCAAACCTCCGGAACCACATGCGGTATTAGCAATCCTTTCGGACTGTTATTCCACACTTCAGGGCAGGTCACCTACGTGTTACGCACCCATTCGCCACTCAAAGCTCGTATTGCTACAAACTTTCCGTTCGACTTGCATGTCTTAAGCACGCCGCCAGCGTTCATCCTGAGCCAGGATCAAACTCTCCGTGATAAACCTCAAGCTTGCGCTCAAGTTCTCTTGCCTCAGGCCGAAGCCTGATAGAATCACAGGGTCTACCTTAGCTTGTGTTGCTAGCTTCTTGTCACTCTTCAGTTGTTAAGGTGCCGCCGCCCCCAACCCCACCCGCCGCACACAGAAATACCGACGCACTCACCGCGCATCGGGATCTCGCTCTTGAAGCTTGGGGAACTTCTGGGGGGATCAGACTTCAGTTGTGCAGATCCGCCACGTTTCTTGTGGCAAGACCGTGTTCTGTCTGGCGAAGGAGAATTATACGTGGATCTACTGATAAGTCAAGCTTTTTTAAGAATTGACTCGCGGGGATACTCAACCAGCTTGACCACCCGGGGAGGCGACCTGGTCGTTTGAGGCTGCAACGCCACCCGCCCCCTCCGCCAGCCGGGGAAGGCGGGTGTGAACTCTGCGCCGGCGCTAATGCTCGGGCGCGACCCGGTTACTGGACTAGCGGCCGATTCAGCTCCGTGCGCCACAACGCTGGGTCAGGATTCGATTCCGGGCCGGCCACGTAACACTCCCAAAGCCCAGCGCCCGGCGTGCGCCCTTGAGCCACAATCCAGGCGTCCAATTCGCCCCAGGCCGCCCCCAGGCCCTCGTAACCACCATGATAGACCGCCCGCGCCACCAGGCCGGCCGGCCGCTGGCCGGCCACCACGCGGCCCGCGGTGGTGATCGGCGTCGGCAGGGGAATGCCAATTTCAAAATCAAAGACCGCCGGATCCATCCGCGCGTGATGCGTAAACCACGGCCCGGCCGGCGTGAGGCCCTGGGCGGCGACGGCGGCCATTAGCTCCGCATAGCCCGGCCCCATGACCTCGCGGATTGCCTCGCGAGGAACCGTAATGTGGATGACCGCCGCCAACTGAGCGGCCGCTTGTGTGATCTGAAACGAATCAAGCATGTCAGCTCTCCCTTAAAGAAGGCCCAGCCACTTGACTAGGCTTGAATACCAGACCGTTAGCGGCCATGGTCTGGCGCAACAATCCCAGCGCCGCAGGCCCCAGATCGTGAAGATGGGCGATTTCGGCTTCGCTGTACTGGGTCAACTGCTTGAGTTGGGCGATCCCCGCCCCAGCCTGCGCTTGGCAGGCCGGCGCCGCCGATTTGGGCAGTAGATCATTGTGTGGGGCTGCAAAAGGAACGGGGGTTCTCTTCATGGTGGTTAGGCCGGTTGTCTCAAAGAGAATAGGCGACAAACTCGATCCAGATAATAGAACATATTTTCTTATTCGTCAAGACGCTGGCGATCACTTTATGGGCCGGTTGCCCGCACGGCGAGTAATTAATGATAGGATTTACTCGATCCTCCGCCTGCTTGCTCTCCCCACACAGTCTATGCCCAAGCACAAAGCGCGCTTCAGGCCAGAGGCGGTTGAAATTCGCCGGCCGGCGCAAGGAGAAGTTTTCTATGCTGGAACACAAGAAGATTGCGATGGAGTACGACAAGAAGATCGCCCTGGTGGCCCACGACAACAAGAAATGGGATTTGGTGCAATGGGCCAAGTACAACCGCGACCTGCTGGCCCATCACCGCGTGTACGCCACCGGGACCACCGGCCTGATCCTGGAGCAAGAGTTGGGCTTCCCGATCACCAAGCTGCAAAGCGGGCCGCTGGGCGGCGATCAGCAGATCGGGGCCAAGATTGTCAGCGATGAGATTGACTTCTTGATCTTCTTCTGGGACCCGCTGGAGCCTCAACCGCACGATCCGGACGTGAAAGCGCTGCTGCGGATGGCGGTTGTGTGGAACATCCCGATCGCGTGCAATCGGGCTTCGGCGGACTTTATGATTTCGTCGCCGTTGATGGACGGCCAGTATGACCGGCTGGTGCCCGATTACGAGGAGTACCGCAACCGCCGGATTGTCGGCCGCGCCGAGCCGGAGCCGGCCGCCACCCTGATCACCCTGATCGACGAGACCGGCTGAGCTGGGCCAACACCCCCCGGACGCGGCCTGCCGGTGAGCGCGGACAACGCGCCCGGTATAATGCCGGCCTATGGCCAACCTCTTGCTCACCGGGGGACGCGCCCCAGCGACGTTAGAGTTGGCGCGGCTGATGCGGGCGGCCGGCCACCGCGTGGTGATGGCGGAAAGCGCCGCCCTGCATCTCACCCAGCCGTCGGCCGCGATCCAGCGCCACTACCGCGTGCCGGCGCCGCGCCAGGCGCCGGCGGCCTTTGGCGCCGCCCTGCTCCGCATCTGCGCCGCCGAAAACATCGACCTGGTGATCCCGACTTGCGAAGAGGTGTTCTATGTGGCGCAGATCCACGATCGGCTGCCAGGCCGCGTGTTCGGGGAGCCGCTGGAACGCCTGCGGCCGCTGCACAGCAAATGGGACTTCGTCCAGCGCGCGCGCCGCTATGGGCTGAGCGTGCCGGCCACCCGGCTGCTGACCAGCACGGCTGAGCGCGACGCCGTTTTGCCGGAGGCCGGCGACCTGGTCTTCAAGCCCGTCTACTCGCGGTTCGCGGCCAAGACCGTCATCCGCCCCACCCGCGCGCAGGCCGAGGCCGTCCTCCCCTCGCCGCAAAACCCGTGGGTGGCGCAAGCCTTTATCCCCGGCCGGCAATTCTGCTCTTACAGCCTGGCCCACGCCGGCCGCCTGGCCGCGCACACGGTGTATCTCACCGAGTTCACGGCCGGCCAGGGCTCCACGATCGCGTTCCAACATCACCCGCACGCGGCCATTCAGCGCTGGGTGGAGCAGTTTGTGGCCCAGGAGCAGTTCACGGGGCAGATCGCCTTTGACTTTATCGAAAGCGCCGCCGGCCAGGTGACGGCGCTGGAATGCAACCCGCGCACGACCAGCGGCCTGCATCTGCTGGCCGCCGAGCCTGGGCTGGCGCAGGCGTTCTTGGCCTGCCCGGAACAGCCGATCACGCCGGCCGCCGGCGCCCGCCCCCAACTGCTGGCTCTGGCGATGTGGGTTTATGGCCTGCCGGCGCTGCGCACCCCGGCGCGCTTCCGGCGCTGGGCCGAACTGATGCGGGCCGGCCGCGACGTCATCTTTCGATTGAATGATCCGCTGCCGGCGCTCTGGCAATGGGTGGGGCTGGGCTATTTTCTGGGGCAGAGCTGGCGCCGCCGGATCACGCCTTTGGAAGCCTCCACCTACGACATCGAATGGAACGGGCCGGCCGCATGAACGTTTTAGTCACGGGCGGCACCGGCTTCCTCGGCGGCGCGCTGGCCCGCCGGCTGCAAGCCGAAGGGCATACGGTCACCGCGCTCGGCCGGGACCACGCCCGCGGACAGCGGCTGCAGGCGCAGGGGGTGCGGTTTATCCCGGTGGATTTTAGCGACGCGGCCGCCCTGACCGCCGCCTGCCGCGCGCAGGCGGTGGTCTTTCATTGCGGCGCCTTATCCGCGCCGTGGGGGCGCTATCTAGATTTTTACGCCGCCAACGTCACCGGCACCGAACAGGTGGTGCGCGCCTGCCAACAGACCGGCGTGCGCCGGCTGGTGCACGTCTCCACCCCCAGCCTGTATTTTGCCTACGCGCCGCGGCTCGACGTGCGCGAGACCGACCCGTTGCCCGCCCGCCAGGTGACGGCCTATGCCCAGACGAAGCTCCAAGCGGAGCAAGTAGTGCGGCGCGCCATGACGGCCGGCTTGCCGGCCATCATCGTGCGCCCCCGCGCCATTTTTGGCCCCGGCGATACCAGCCTCCTGCCGCGCCTGATCGCGCGGCTGCAGACCGGGCGCCTGCCGATCATCGGTGATGGGCAGACCATCGGCGACCTGACCGGCCTCGACAATCTGGTGGACGCGCTCGTGCTCTGCCTGCAAGCGCCGGAAGCCGCGGTGGGGCGTGCGTACAATATCACCAATGGTGAACCCATCCGGGTCTGGGACCAGATCGCCGCGCTGTGTGACGCGCTGGGCCTCCGGCGCCCCACCCGCGCCGTGCCGGCCGGCCTGGCAATGGCCTGGGCTTGGATACTGGAACACTGGTACACCCGCTGGCGCCCCCAGGCCGAGCCGCCGCTCACGCGTTACATGGTCAGCGTGGTCGCGCACAGCGCCACGCTCAACATCGACGCGGCCCGCCGGGAACTGGGGTATCAACCGCGCCAGACCACGGCCGCCGGCCTGGCGCAGTTTGTGGACTGGTGGAAAGCGACGCATCCATGACCGTCTCAATACGTCTGCTGCAAGCGGGTTATTGCCTGCAATCCGAACACCTGATGCTGGCCGGCGGAGCCTGGCGCACCGTGCAATTTCCGGCCCTGCTGGCGCTGCTCGTCCATCCCCGGCATGGGGCCATCCTGTACGATACTGGCTACTCCCAGCGGTTCTTCAGCGAAACCCGGCGCTGGCCGTACAGCCTGTACGCGCGCCTCACGCCGGTGGTCCTGCGCCCCGAGGAATTGGCCGTGGCTCAACTGCGGCGGCTGGGGCTGAGCGCCGGCGATGTGCGCACGGTGGTGATCTCGCACTTTCACGCCGACCACGTGGGCGCCCTGCAGGACTTTCCCCGCGCTGACTTCCGCTTCTGGGCGGACGCCTATGCCGCGGTGCGCGGGCGGCAGGGGTTTGGGGCGCTGCGCGCCGGCTATCTGCCGGGGCTGCTGCCGGGCGATTTTGATGAGCGCGCGCGGCCGCTGGACGCCGGCGCCGCGCGCCCGCTGCCGGCGAGGTATGCCCCTTTCCAGCACGGGATTGATCTCTTTGGTGATGAAAGCGTCATCGCCGTCGCCCTGCCCGGCCATGCCGCCGGCCAGCTCGGCCTGTTCGTAAACGCCGACGACGGCCAGCGCTACTTTCTGGTGGCCGACGCCTGCTGGCATCGCCGCGCCTACCAGGAACTGCGCTTTCCGCATCCGATCGCGAATCTGCTCTTCTCCGATCCAGCCCACTATCGCCAGACCGTGCGGCAGTTGGCGGTCTTCAGCCGGCAGCAGCCCGACTGTCACATCATCCCGTCCCATTGCACGGACACCCGCGACCGCTACGTTCAAGGCCCATGACCGATATCGCCGCCCTCGCCCGCGCCTGGCATCTCGTCGGCCAAGCCCGGCAACTCCGCCGGCAGCCGCGCCCGTTCCAGTTGCTGGGCACGCCGCTGGTCCTCTTTCGCACCCGCGCC
>JAGOBN010000432.1 GCA_017999235.1 Anaerolineales bacterium
TCAATCCGGTGTCTTCCGAGCTCATAGGCACCCGCCGTATATCATCAGTTCAATAGAATACCCACCGCTGGACGGTTGGGTTCAATCTTGGGCAAACTCACCCTTGGCGCTCTGATTATGGGCCGGCCGGCCCCGCACGTCAACGGCCAGGGTTAACCAATGTTTCCGCCACCTGCGCCAGCCAGAGCCGCTCGGCTTCCGGCAGCGCCTGCCGCAGCAGAAGATCCGGCCGGCGCAGAAAGGTGCGGCGCAGCGCCTCGCGCCGGCGCCATTGGGCGATGCGGGCATGATCGCCGCTCACCAGCGCCTCCGGCACCCGCCAGCCCCGGAACTCGGCCGGCCGGGTGTAATGCGGATACTCCAGCAGGCCGGAGGCGAATGAGTCATCCTCCGCCCCGGTTGGGTCGCCCAATACGCCGGGCAGCAGACGCGTGACCGCATCCACGATGACCAGCGCCCCCAACTCCCCGCCCGTCAGCACATAATCCCCAATTGAGATTTCATCGGTGGCGAGGTGTTCACGCACACGCTCATCGAAACCCTCATACCGGCCGCAGATCAGCAGGAGCCGCGGGAACTGCGCCAAAGCCTGCGCCACCGCCTGGGTGAACGGCCGGCCCTGGGGGGTGAGAAGAATGATGGGGGTGGGAGGGGAGAGGCGGGAGGTGGGAAGTGGGAGGTGGGAAGTGGGAGGTGGGAAGTCGGAAGCCGACTCTCCCATCTCTGACGTCTCACTTCCCACCTCTAATATCGACTCCACCGCCGCAAACAGCGGTTCCGGCTTGAGCACCATGCCGCCGCCGCCGCCGTAGGGCAGATCATCCGTGACGTGGTGGGCGTCCGTGGTGTAGTCTCGAAAGTTGTGGACCTGAATATCCACCCGGCCGGCCGCCCGCGCCCGCTTCAGGATCGACTCCTGTAGATACGCCTGGCAGATCTCGGGAAACAACGTCAATATGTCGAAGCGCATCTCATCAATCCCTCCATCACCCAATTCCTCAACCACCCCCGCCCCTCGATTCGCCCCCGCATTATAAGTTGATATAGAATCAAGCCTTATGCGTTCCCTGGTACTCGCTTCCGCCTCCCCGCGCCGCCGTCAGCTGCTGGCTTTGGCCGGCTGGGCTTTCACCACCCGCGCCGCCAACGCCGACGAGACCCCGCTGCCCGCTGAGCCGCCGGAAGCCTTTGTGCGCCGGCTGAGCGAGGCCAAAGCGCGTCTGGCGGCGGAAACGCTGGCGCCCGGCCCGCTCGTCATCGGCTCGGACACGACCGTGGTGGTGGACGGTGTGATCCTCAACAAGCCCGCCGACGCCGCCGAGGCGCGCGCCATGCTGCGGCAACTGCGCGGCCGGCCGCACACCGTGTTGACGGGCTTGACCGTGCTGGATACCGTCACCGGGGACGCCCACACCGATCTGGCGCGGTCCCAGGTGCCAATGCGCGCTTACGCCGACGCGGAAATTGACGCCTATGTGGCCACCGGCGATCCGCTCGACAAGGCCGGCGCGTATGCCATCCAGCACCCGGATTTTCAGCCCGTGGAGCGCGCCGCGTTCACGGACTGCTTTGCCAATGTGATGGGCCTGCCGCTGTGCCATCTCCTGCGCCGTCTGCGCCAACTGGGCGTGGACGCGCTGACCGATCTGCCGGCGGAGTGCCAGCGCTTCATCCCCTATACCTGCCCGGTCTCCGCCGCGATTTTAGGAGAAACGCTGTGATGCGTGAGCGCCGGCGCCAGACGGCTGAAGATTCAAGAACCCCAGCGCGAAGACCGCTTAGGGCGCGGCCGCCCTTCCTGGCCGCCGCCCTTATCCCGTGGATCGTCGTCCTGGCCGGCTGCGCCTCCCTGCAGCCGCCCCCCACTCTCACGCCGGCCCCGCCGACGCCCACCGTGGCCACGCCCGATCCCCAAGGCACGGCCGCGGCCTTTCTGGCCGCCTGGGAGCGCGCGGATTATGCCGGCATGTATTCGCTGCTCTCGCCCCTCAGCCAAGACGCCATCGCGCCGGCCGATTTCCAGGCCCGCTATGTGGAGATGGCCGCCACCGCCGCCGTCACCGAGCTCCGCGCTCAGGCGCTCAATACTCTGAAGAGCGGTGCCAGCGCCCAGGTGCTGTTTGAGGTGACGCTGCGCTCGGCGCTGTTCGGCGAGATCATCCGCAAGACCACCCTGCCCTTGGTGTATACCGATGGCCGCTGGGCCGTCTCCTGGACCGATGGCCTGATCCTGCCGGAGATGGAGGGCGGCGGCACCCTGTCGGTGCAGGCGTCCTTCCCGGCGCGCGCCAACATCTATGACCGCAACGGTTTGGGTTTGGCCGTCCAAGGCGAGGCAGTGGCGCTGGGCGTCCAGCCCGGCCTCATTCAAGATGAAACCGCGCTCTTAGACGCGGTGGCGCCGCTGCTGGGACAGACGCCGGCCGCCCTGCGCGCCAAATACGCGGACGCGCGGCCGGATTGGTACGTCCCGCTCGGCGAAGTCAACGCCGCCGATATCCAGCCGCGCCTCGGCCTGCTCACCAGCCTGCCCGGCTTGATCCTGCGGACCTACCCCACGCGGTTTTATCCGCTGAGCGGCGCCGCGCCGCAAGTGGTGGGTTATTTGGGCGCTATCCCGCCCGCGCAGGCGGCGGAGTATCAGACCCAGGGCTATTCCGGCGACGAGCGCGTGGGGCTGGCCGGCCTGGAAGCCTGGGGCGAGCCTTTTCTGGCCGGCACGCGCGGGGGCACGCTCAGCGTCGTCTTTGCGGATGGGCGCTCCACCCCCATCGCTGAACGTCAGCGCCAGCCGGCCCAGGCGTTATACGCCACGCTGGACCGCCCGCTGCAGCTGGCGGCGCAGCAGGCGCTGGCCGGCTTCCGCGGCGCCATCATCATCCTGGATCCGGCCACCGGCGCGGTGCTGGCGATGGCGTCCAGCCCGGCCTTTGACCCCAACCTCTTCGACCCGACCAACCCCAACAGCACCCAATTGGAAGCCGTGCTCGCCGATCCCGCCACGCCGCTGCTCAACCGCGCCGCCCAAAGCGCTTACCCGCCCGGCTCGGTTTTTAAGATCCCGGTGATGGGCGCGGCGCTGCTCTCCGGCTTGTATACGCCGGACACGATCGTCAACTGCGGCAATGTCTGGGACGGCCTGGGTCCCAGCGCGCTCAAATACAACTGGACCTACGGCACAAACATCAAACCCCCGGGCAAGATCAATCTCGTGCAAGCCCTGCAGACCTCGTGTAATCCATACTTTTACACGGTGGCCCTCGACCTGGACCGGATGAACCCGGAGTACCTGCCGGAGATTGCCCGGCAATTCGGTTTTGGCGCGTACACGCAGATCGGGCAGATCGCGGAGGCGCCCGGCCTGGTGCCGGACCCGGCCTGGAAGCAGGCCACCTATCAAGACGCGTGGCGGCCCGGCGACAGTGTCAACATGGGCATCGGCCAGGGCTACATGCTGGTGACGCCGCTGCAGGTGGCGCAAATGCTGGCGGCGGTACGCAATGGCGGCACGCTGTATCGGCCGCAGCTGGTGGATAAAATTGCGCCGCCGGGCGGGGCGCCTAGCGTGGTGCGGCAGCCCGTGGTCAACGGCCAACTGCCGGTGTCAGCGGAACAGTTGGAGGCCATTCGCGCCGGCCTGCGCGCCGTCACCGGCGAGGCCGGCGGGACGGCCCGGCATCGCTTCCTGAACCTGGGCATCCCTGTGGCCGGCAAGACCGGCTCGGCGCAAAACAACGGCGGCGACCCGCATTCGTGGTTTGCCGGCTACACCGAAGCAGAGCGCCCGGACAAACCGGATATTGTCATCGTCGTCATGGCCGAGAACGCCGGCGAAGGCTCAGATGTGGCCGCCCCGCTTTTCCGCCGCTTAGTGGAGACGTATTTCTTTGACCGGCCTTCCACCTTGCTGCCGTGGGAGACTGACTTCGGCGTGAGCGGCCCGCTCCCGGAGAGCGGCCCGCTCACCACGCCCACGCCGGCCCCCACGCCATGACCACCGCCCCCGGCGAAACCCTGTCCGGCGTGGTCATCAAAGCCCAAAGCGGTTTCTTTACCGTTTTGACGGAGGCCGGCGCCAGCGTGGTCTGCCATTTGCGCGGCAAGCTCAAGCACAAGCGCCAGAGCCATGATCTGGCCGCGATTGGCGACCGCGTCACCGTGACCGTGCAAGCCGAGGGGCTCGGCATGATTGAGACGGTGGCGCCCCGCCAGCGCGTGCTGGCCCGCCAGGCGCCCAGCGGCCATGGCCGGGCCGGCCAACGCGCCAGCGAGCAGGGCAAGGCCCAGATCATCATCGCCAACCCGGATCAGGCCGTGTTCGTGTTCGCGTGCGCGGAGCCCGCGCCCCGGCTGGGCGCGCTGGACCGCTACCTGGTGATGGCCGAAGCGGTCGGCTTGCCGGCCGTGATCTGCGCCAACAAAGCCGACCTCCTCAACCCCGCCCACGCGGAGGCCCTATTTGCGGTGTATCCGCCGCTCGGCTATCCCGTCCTGTTCACCTCCACCCATAC
>JAGOBN010000434.1 GCA_017999235.1 Anaerolineales bacterium
CCATGCGGCTGACCCAGCTGAAGCAGGTGGTGGACGGTCTGAGCGCGGCGGGCGAGATGCCGGCCACGCCGCCGGCCGCCCAGGCGGGCGGCGGTCTGATGGGGCTGCTGCTGCCGCTGGGGGCTGCGTGCCTGGTCGTCATTGTGCTGGGCGCCGCCGGGTTCTGGCTGTTCACGCGCTCCCGCACCAGCGGCGGCGCCAGCGCGCCGCGCGCCGCCTCCCGGCCGACGGTGACGCCGGCGGCGGGTGAAGCGGGCGGGACCGTGGCGGGGGGCGAAGCACCCGCGGCGCCCGGCGGGCCGCAGCCCATCCAGCGCTTTCTCTCCACCTACACGCTGGGCGACGACGTGTACGATGACTCGTTCAGCGTGGACGGCCCGGATGGGAACTTCCTGGGCGAATGCGGCATGGGCATTTCCGAGACCATCGGCGTGGGCGACCCGAAGAAGGTGACGGCGTTCGAAGTCTGGCTGTTCGACAAGAACGATATCCGCACCGTGACCAAGGTGATTATGAGCGACCACGGCTTCAAGGACGAGGCGCTCAAGAGCCGGCTGGCGGCCAAGGGCGAGCCGGTGCTGGCCGCGGCCGGCGATACCGTGACGTTGGAGACCGCCACCTTGACCGTGACGGCGCGCATCGTGGATATGGCCTATGGCGGCGGGGCGCTGCCGCCCAGCAGCTTCTTCGAACGCATGACGGTCGAACTGCAGGCCTATCGCAAGCCGGCGGCGGCCTGACGCGCCGCGTTTTGCCACTGGGAAAAGCGACGACCCGGCCAGCGGCCGGGTCGTTCTTTTTATTCAGCGGAGCGGCCGGCGCGGTTAGGCGATGCCGATGACCTTCAGCTTAACGGTGCCGGCCGGGGTCTCAAACTTGATCGTGTCGCCCACGCGCTTACCGAGCATGGCCCGGCCGATGGGGGATTCATTGGAGATCTTGCCCTGGCGCGGATCGGCTTCCTTGGCGCCCACCAGGGTGTAGGTTTCCGGCTCGCCGCCGGCCTCTTGCACCGTCACCCGATGGCCCATGCTCACCACGCCGGTCTGGGCGTTGTCGGTGATGATGGTGGCCGTCCGCAGCAGCTCCTGCAGCTCGAGGATGCGGCCCTCCAGAAAAGCCTGGTCTTCCTTGGCCATGATGTAGTCGGCGTTCTCGGAGAGATCGCCCATCTTGATGGCGTCGCGCAGCCGTTCGGCGATCTCGATGCGCTTTACTTCCATCAGCTCTTTTAGCTCCGCCTTCGCCTTGGCGGCGCCTTCCGGGGTCAAGAATTTCTCGGTCACGGGAGTTCCTCGCAGTTTTACCAGGCTGGGCTGCGGCAGGCTTGCTTACGGCAGCGTGTACGGGTCAAACAACTTGTAGTGTTCGTCCAGCGCGAAGCGGTCGGTCATGCCGGCCAGATAATCGCACACCACGCGGTGCAGGTCGCCGGTGATTTCGGCGCGCTGGCGCACTTCGGCCGGCAATTGCTCGGGCCGCTGGCTGTAAGCGGTGAACAGGTCGCTCAGCACGCGGTGGGCCTTGGCCTCCATGCGGGCCACGCGGTAGTGCCGGTACATGCGCGCGTACAGGAACTTCTTCAGCTCGCGGTTGCGCGCCGTCAGCTCCGCGCTCCAGCCGATAACATTGTGCGGCAGGCGCTGGAGGTGCTCCACCGACGCCACCTGGTCGGCCTGCAGACGCGCATGCGTGGCCTGCACCAGGTCCTCCACCTCCAGGCCGATAAGCCGGCGGATGAGCCGGTGGCGCGTCAGCTCGTCGAGCGTCTCGGCCTGCCAGCCAATGCTGGCGCGCACGAACTCCCACAGCCCGAGGCCGCTCAGATCGGCCGGCGTGATCAAGCCGGCGCGCAGCCCGTCATCCAGGTCATGGGCGGTGTAGGCCAGTTCGTCGGCGGCGTTGGCGATCTGCGCCTCCAGGTGGCCGCGTTTCTCGGGTTCGTAGTCGTTGGCGTCGGCGACGTCGTACTCGGTCTCGTGCTTGACGATGCCCTCGCGCGCCTCCCAGGTTAGGTTGAGGCCCGGCCAATTGGGATAGCGGTGTTCCAGCTTGGTGACAATCCGCAGCGACTGCTTGTTGTGGTCGAAGCCCCCGTGGCCGGCCATCAGCTGATCCAGCGCCATTTCGCCGGCGTGCCCAAACGGGGAGTGGCCCAGGTCGTGCGCCAGACAGATGGCCTCCACCAGGTCCTCGTTGGCGCCCAGGGCGCGCGCCAGGGTGCGCCCAATCTGGGCCACCTCCAGGGTGTGGGTGAGCCGGGTCCGGTAGTAATCGCCCTCGTAATTGATAAAGACCTGGGTCTTGTATTCCAGCCGCCGGAAGGCGGTGGTATGCAGAATCCGGTCGCGGTCCCGCTGAAAGGCGGTGCGGTCCGCCGGCTCCGGGTCCGGCTGGTGGGCGCGGCCGCGCGAGGCGCGGCTTTGCAGGCCGTAGGGCGCCAGGGCGGCGGCTTCGCGGACTTCCAGAGCGGCGCGTCCAAAAATCATGGGCGGGAGAATAACATCCGGCTATAGGGTTGTCAACAAGCCGCGGCGGTGTGATATGATTTTTGCACACCATTACCGGGGAGACACAACGATGCTGGTCGAACGGACGGACGTGATTAAGATCGGGGATAAATTCGCCACGATCCTGGGCGAGGATGTTCAGGTGGGTCAGCCGGCCCCGCGCTTCAAGGCCCAGGTGGGGACCTGGGAAGCGCGCGCGCCGTGGAGCGAAGTGGACGTGCTGGCGGAGACGGCCGGCAAGGTCCGCATCCTGGCGGCGGTGCCGTCGCTGAGCACCGGCACGTGCGACGCGGAAACGCGCCGCTTCAACGAAGCCGCCGCCGAGCTGGGCGACGGCGTCCGCATCATCACCATCAGCGCCGACCTGCCGCCGACGCTGAAAAACTGGTGCGCGGCGGCCGGCGTGGAGCGCGTCTATACGGTCACCGACCACATGGATTTGGATTTTGCCAACCGCTACGCCACGCACATGAAGGAGCGCCGCTGGCACCGCCGGGCGGTGTTTGTGGTGGGCCGGGACGACCGCCTGCACTACGTGGCCTATATGCCGGTGTTGGGCGAGCAGCCCAATTATGAAGCCGTGCTGGCGGCCGCGCGCCAGCTGGCGGCGGGATGACGCCGGACTCTGGCGGTCGGCAGCTCCTGAAGATCCTCGGGCTGGTGGCGATTGCGGGCCTGGCGCTGTGCGGCGTGGCCGGCACCTGTCTGCTGGTGGTGAGCTTCTTTGTGCCGCAATAACGGCGGCCGCCGCGCCTCTTAAATAAAACGCCGCCGGGCGACTGTTCAGCCCGGCGGCGTTTGCGTTTGACTCAGGCGCGGGAGCGGCCGCGGCTGCGCGGCGGACCGCTGCGGGTGGAGGGGCGCCGGGCTGGTTCGGCGGCCGGCGCCTCGGCCCGGCGTTCCAGTTCGGTCAGCCGGCGCAGTTTCTCCCACTCCGGCGCGTTGTCGCCGTCCACCAGGGCCTGGCGCAGTTCCAGGATCTGATCGCGCAGCAGGGCCGCCTTCTCAAACTCCAGGTCCTGGGCTGCCGCCTTCATCTGCTGTTCCAGTTCCTGCACCAGCCGGCTGACCTCGTCCTTGGGCAGCGCCGCCGCCCCGAACACGCCGCCGACCTGATACTCGCCCTTGGCCTCGGCCGCGGCGTGGACGCGCATCGTCAGGTCGCGCACGGATTTAACGATGGTGGCCGGCACGATGCCGTGCGCCTGGTTGTAATCCACCTGGATCTGGCGCCGGCGGTTGGTCTCTTCGATGGCGGCCGTCATCGAGTTGGTCATGCGGTCCGCGTACATCAAGACCTTGCCCTCGACGTGGCGCGCGGCGCGGCCGATGGTCTGGATCAGCGAGGTGGTGGAGCGCAGGAAGCCTTCTTTGTCGGCGTCCAGGATCGCCACCAGTGAGACCTCCGGCAGGTCCAGGCCTTCGCGCAGCAGGTTGATGCCCACCACCACGTCGTAAACGCCCAGCCGCAGATCGCGCAGGATTTCGATGCGCTCCAGGGTGTCCACTTCTGAGTGCAGGTAGTGGACCTTGAAGTTGAGCTCCTGCAAGTACGCGGCCAGGTCCTCGGCCATGCGCTTGGTGAGGGTGGTCACCAGGGCGCGCTGGCCCTTGGCGATCCGCTCGCGCAGTTCGCCGATCAGGTGGTCCACCTGGCCGGCGGTGGGCCGGATAATGACCTGCGGGTCCACCAGGCCGGTGGGCCGGATGATCTGCTCCACCACCTGGGTGGCCCGCTGGGTCTCGTACGGGCCGGGCGTGGCCGTGGTGTAGATCAACTGCCCCACGCGCTGCTCGAACTCGGCAAAGGACAGCGGGCGGTTATCCAGCGCCGACGGCAGGCGGAAGCCGTACTTCACCAATTCCTCTTTGCGCGAGCGGTCGCCGCCGAACATGCCCCCGATCTGCGGCACGGTCATGTGGCTCTCGTCCAGCACCATCAGGAAGTCCGGCGGGAAGTAATCCAGCAGCGTCCACGGCGGCGAGCCGGGCGCGCGCTGA
>JAGOBN010000433.1 GCA_017999235.1 Anaerolineales bacterium
GCCGAGGGCCGAGACGAAGGCCGTGGCGGCGCCAACCGCAACCCCGAAATCCCAGCCTGGCACCCGGGTCACGACTTCGGAGACGGCCGCCGCCACGAGGCCGATGTACGCGCCGCTCATGACCCCTCCGTGCCAGTGCAGCCAGTCTTTCCGGGGGCGTCGCAGCAGGACAGAGGCAAGGCCGGCCAGCACACACGCTAAACTGATGAGCGCCGCCGCGTGAAAAAAGTTGAAGCCCTCGGTCAATCGGTAGATGAACAAACCGGTCAGATTGAGGCCCAACATGCTGGTGAAATACAGATGCCCGGCTGTTCGGTGAGCGCGCGTACCCTTGCGGTTCAACACCACCCCCGCGCCCACCACCAAGGCACTGACGCCGAAAACCAAGTGAGTCGCACCCAGCGCGTCCATGGTTTTCTCTAGTTGGAAACTGCCTGACGTGTTACCCGGCGCTTTCGTAGGCCTGCTTGATCCAGGCAATCAGTTCGCGGTTCACCTCCCGGGCGTCAGTGACCTTCACGGTGTAATTGCACATACTCCCGGCCGGCATGGCGGCCAGCCGCTCAGTAGCGGCCACGCCCTTAAGATTTAGCCCGACCTCCACGCGCGTATTCGTGGCTGGGCCAATCATGGCGAATTGTTTCTTGCGTCGCAGGCTGACGTAGCCCTTCTTGGGTGCAATCTCAAACTCGCCAAACTTCACGATGGCGTCCATTAATTTGTCATGGATCGGGCGCAGGCCGGCTTTGGGGCCGGCGTAAATCTCGGCTAACACATCTTGGGTCGTCAAGCCCTGGGCCTCGGCCGCGCGCGTGCCGTCCGACTTCAAGATGACATGGACAAGCGTGTTGGCGTCGCCGTGTCCCAGCCCCAGATCGCGCTTGAGCATGTCACGAATCTCGCCATGCCGGGTCAGCCCGCTCTTCCGAACGAGGGCCGTTAACTGCGCCAGCGTCTGGCCGGTCTTGGCCTGGATGTTTTTGACTTGCGTTTCAATCGCTTGATCGAGACTGCTCATCGGGGGTTTCTCCTTGGGTGTGCAGACTGTGGCCCTACTGTATCAGCCGCCGGCCGGCCTGGCATCCCTCAGAAGATGGATTGCGGGGTGTATTCGCGGGTGTAGGCCGGGCGGAGCAGCGGGATTACAGGAGCTTGAGTTCGCGGGCGCGGGCGCCGGCCTCGGCGCGGTTGCGGACGTTTAACTTGCCGAAGAGGTGGTTGACGTGCCGCTTGACCGTGCTGGTGGCGATGACTAACTGGGCGGCGATCTGCTGATTCGTCTGGCCGAGGGCGATGAGGCGCAGGACCTCGAGTTCGCGCGTGCTCAAGCGCTCACTGAGCGGTTGGGCGCCTGGGCCAGGTGTCGGGGCGGGTGGGTCGAAGGCCGCCAGCAGCTGGGTGACATAGCTGAAGGTGAGGCCGCGCGCCGCCGCGACTTGGAGCAGTTTTCGCATGGGCTCGCCCTCATCCACGAAGAGCCGGACGACGCCCTCCGGCTCGGCCAGGGCCAGGGCGCGGCTCAGCGCGCTGAGCGCCTGGGTGGTGTCTCCGGCGGCCTGAAAGGTCAGGGCTTGCAGCAGCCGGCTTTCGAGCCCGTTCCCGGTCAACCCTAGCGCCGTCGCCGACCGGAGCAGCCGTTCCGCCAGGCCGGCGGCTTCCGGCAGCCTACCTTGCGCCAGGAGCAGCCGTGTCAGCACGAGATAGTCCTGCTGGCGCGGATAAGGAATAGCGGCGGTACTCCGCAGGTCGGGCGTCCAGGCCGCAGCCCAGCCGGCAGCCGCGCCCACGTTGCCTTGGGCAAGCATCAGGTGAGCCTTAACGGCGGCGACGCGGGCTTGCCACAGCTGGCCGTGTTCCCGGGCCACGTGTTCCGCCTGGCGAAGGGTTACAAGCACCGCCTCTGATTCGCCGCGCGCCTGGTGAATGCGGGTCAGGGTGAGGTGGGCTGCCAGGAGACACTCCACCACCCGCCAGCCCTGCGCTAGCTCAAGGCTGCGGGTGGCGTGATGACCCGCGTTTTCCAGGTCGCCCCATTGGTAGAACACTTCGCCCAGGCCGGCGTGGGCCATAGTGGCGTTGGGCAGTTCCGTTCCCGAGCGCGTGGTCACCAGCTTCAAGGCCTGTCGGAACTGATCAGCCGCCTGGTGCAGATGCCCCTCCAGGAGGTCCACATAGGCGTGGTTGTAGAAACCCAGAAACGAGGCAAACGTATCCCCCTCGGCCGGTGACGCCTCCACCGCTGCGAGGTGCGCCTGACGCGCCAGGCCGACTTCGCCCTGCCAACGGTAGGCAAAGGCCAGGCTCTGGTTGGCCATGCTCCGCCAGATCCGCCACAGCCGACGATCAGGCGGCAAAAGTTCGAGCGCGCGTCGGGAGAATTCGATCGTCGGGAGTGGATCGCCTTGGACCGTGGCAATGCCGGAACGAACAAAAGCCACCCCACCCAGGGCGCTCCGCACCTCATCCAGGCCAGCGGCGGCGGCTTCCGGGCGCGCGGCCCAGCGTTCCACATCCGCCAGGCGCGCCTCAACCTGCTCAAAGCGGTTCAGGATAATCAAAGGGAGGGCTTCGGCGAGGCACAGCCAAGGCCGGGAGCGCACCAATTCTGCGGGCAGCGCCTGGATCATTTTCAGCAAGGTGTGCCATTCGCTGCGGGCAAACAAGGGATCGAAGGCCGCCTCCACCAGGCGGGCGGCGCGTTCAAAGTCAGCGCCGGTCAGCGCATGATGCACGGCCTCCACGATCAGACCGTTGTTCTCGTACCAGTCCGCTGCCCGGCGATGCAGTTCCGGCAGAGCGTCGGGCTGTTCCTGACGCAGGCGGTGCCGCAGCACTTCTGCAAAGAGGTGATGATAACGGTACCACTCCTGTTGATCGTCCAGTGAGGTCACAAACAGGTTGCGTTGCCTCAGCGTTTCCAAGAGCCGGTGGCCGTCGCGGCCGCCGGTCACCCCGTCACATAACGGCCCGGTTAATCGGTCTAAGATGGAGGTCTGCAGCAGGAAGGTCTGCACCGCCTCGGGCTGCCGCTGGAGGACTTCCTCGATGAGATAGCCCGCAATGTAGGCGTGGCTGCCCGCTAAGGCTCTGATAAAGGCGGGGCGGTCGGCGCGCCCTTGCATGGAAAGCGCCGCGAGCTGCAGGCCGGCGATCCAGCCTTCAGTGCGCGTTTCCAGCGCCGCGATGTCGTCGGCTGACAGGGTCAGCTCCATCACGTCGTTCAAGAACGCCGCCGCCTCGTCGGGCGTGAAGCGTAAGTCGTCGGCGCGGAGTTCGGCGAGTTGATCGCGGGCGCGCAGGCGGGCGAGGGGTAAGGGCGGGTCGGCGCGCGTGGCCAGCAGCACGCGCATATGCGGCGGCAAATGGTCTAGTAGAAATATCAGCGCCTGATGAATCGGCGGGGTCGTGATGACGTGATAATCATCGAAGACCAAGGCGAAGTCCTCGGGGAAATCCGCAATTTCATTGATGAGCGTTGTCAGGATGGTCGTGATGGGTGGCGGTTGCGGCGCTTGCAGAATGGCCAACGCGCTCTCGCCCAGATCGGCGCGGAGCCGCTGAAGAGCGGCGACGACATAGGCCCAGAAGCGCATTGGATCGTTATCGCCGTCGTCCAGTGACAGCCAGGTGACGCAATGTGGGCTGCGCGGAATCCATTCACTGAGAAGCGTGGTCTTGCCGAACCCGGCCGGCGCGGTAATCAGAGTGAGCGGGCGGGCAGCGGCCTCGTTGAGGCGCGCCAAGAGACGTGCGCGCGGCACCCGGTTTGGACGCACGGGGGGAACGTACAATTTGGTGGTGATGAGTGGCGCGGACACAACGTGTACTCACGGCTTATTGTAGTCCAGGTGCAACTGGCGTCCAACTTAAGTCCCTCGCTTGGGGCGCGGACTCCAGTTGGCCGGACGTCGGGGCAGTCGCGGATGAGGCTGCTCGATACCAGCCCGGATCAGACGCATTGATCCAGACGCCGGCCGGCGAGGCGGTGTTAGTCCACGGCGGGTCAAGCGGAGGCGCGATCACGCGCGGACTGGCCGGCCATCTACCACTGTTCCAAACCTAGTTGGATGTGCTCATGCTGGCCGGCGCGGCCAGTAGCCGTCCCGCTTGCTAGGCTCTGACGACGCGGCCGGCTGCTGTCGCCGAGTTTGGCCCAAGCGGCAGAGTTCGCAGACTGCCCCAGCGGATATCCAAGGTCTCGTTGCGAAAGACCGTGCGCGGCCCGGAGATGCCATACGAAAAGCGTGCCATACGCCCGGTGTCAGTTTCTGGCTCATTGCCTATCGGTTTTCATGGCTGCCAGCGGCCAATCTCCGGCCAATTCGAACTTCACATCCGGTTTGTGTTCGGATCTGCGGCTTTAACGTTGCGATCCTCGTGGGCTTGTTCATGGGCCTGTTCAGCCGGCTGCTGCGGCCCAACCGCGCCGCCCTGGTCACGATCCTGATCATCGCCGGCTACACGGTGCTGGTGGGGGCGAGCGCGTCGGTGGTGCGCGCCGCGCTGATGGG
>JAGOBN010000435.1 GCA_017999235.1 Anaerolineales bacterium
GCCAGCAGCCGCGCGGCGCGGCGCTCGGCGGCCTGGAACAGACGCGCGTTCTCGATGGCCAGGGCCGCCTGGTTGGCGAAGATTTCGATGATCTCAATGGTGGCGCGGGTGGGGCGCAGGCCGTCGCGCGGATCGTCCAGGCTGAGCAGACCCACCGGCTCCTGGCCGGAGCCGAGCAGCGGCGTGAGCAGCATATCCTCCGGGTGCCAGGCGTTGGCGACCGAATCCGCCAGGCGCTGCGGGGCCGGCATGGGCGTGACTTCCACGTGCCGGATCAGTTCGGCGGAGCGCTCGGAGGGCAGGAAGTACGATTGGCTGAGGCGGAACTCCGGCCGCATCAAATGCTGGGCGTTCTCCCACGGCTGCTCGCGGTCCCGGGTGGCCTCGATCACCTGCAGCGGCAGCCCAACCGTGGCGGCCCGGCGGGTGCGGCGGGTCAACGGGTCCAGGATGTGCAGGTTGACCACATTGAAGCCGACCGCCTCCTGCAGCCCGAAGGCGATGTTTTCCAGGTTTTCGGCCAAGGGCCGGTCGGAGCGCACCGCGCGCGAGATTTCAAAGAGCTGCGCCAATTGATCGGCGCGCCGGCGCAGCAGTTCCGCGCGCCGGATCTGCTCGGCGTAGCGCTGGGCGTTGGCGGCGGCGATGGCGGTCTGCGCGGCCAGCGCGGCCGCCGCCTCCTCGGCGCTGGCGTCCAGGCTCTCCGGGCGGGCGCTCCACATCCGGATGACGCCCACCGCCGTCTCCTCGGTGATGATGGGGACCACCAGGCTGGCGGGCGGCCCGCCGCGCCGCTGCGCGCGGCCGGTGGTCAGCGCCGCCTGTTCTTCCGGCCGCAGGCCGGCCTCGGCCGGGTCATCGCTTTGGCGCAGGACGATGCGCCCGGTCTCCGGCGCTTCCAGATCCAGCAGGGTGATGGCGGCCCCGTCGGCGCCGGTGGCGCGGATCACCTCGGCCTGCACCAGTTCCAGGATGCGCTCCAGATAGAAGGTCTGGTTGATCTCGCGGCCGACGCGGGTCAGGGCCGTAAGCTGGTCCACGCGCCGCTGCAGGGTCTGGTCCGTGGCGGTGGCCAGCCGGGCGCGTTCCACGGCCGAAGCCAGCTGGGAGGCGATGGTGGCCAGCAGCTGCAGATCGGCGCGGCCGAAGGCGCGCTCGCGCGTGGCGGCCACGATCATTTCACCCAGGCTGCGGTCGCCGACGGTCAGCGGCACATCCATGACGCTGTTAAAGCGGTATTTCTCCAGCAGCGGCCGGTAGACGCCGGTGATGCGCCGGTCCCGCAGGGCGTGGTGCGAGAGGAAGGCGCGCCGCAGGCGCGTCACCGAGCGGTCAAACAGCGGGTCGTCGGTGCGCAGGCGCAGGTCCGCCAGGTCCGTCCGGCCGGCGCCGTAGATGGAGGCCGCGTGCGGCACCAACTCGCCGCGCGCTTCGTCCAGCAGCGAGAGCACGCCGATATCGAAATGCAGCAGGGCGGCCGCTTGTTCCAGGGCGCGGCGCAGCAGGCCGTCCAGGTCGGCGCCGGCCGCCGCGGTGGCCGCGATCTGGCGCAGGCCCTCGGCCTGCTCGGCGCGCACCTGGGCTTCCGCCACCAGGCGCGCATTCTCCAGGATGGCCGCGGTCTGGCCCGCGAACAAGATCAACAGGCGCGCGTCCGCGTCGGTGAAGGGCGCGCCGCCGGCCTTGTTGGAGACCTGCACCAGGCCGAGGCGCCGGCCGCCGATGGCGATGGGGGCCAGCAGCGTGGTCTGCACGCCGGCGGTTTCGGCCAGCGGCCGCAGGCCCAGCGCTTCCACCACCGGGTCGCTCTGCACGGTATTGGACAGCCAGTAGGGGGCCTCACGCCAGAGCTGTTCAACGGCGCTGGTGGTGTCCACCGGCAGGCGGTACGCGTCCACCACCAAATCCGGCACGCCGCGGAAGGGCGGCTGGGCCACCAGCGCCCGCTCCAGTTCGTCATACAGCAAGAAGCCCACCATCGCCGCGTCCAGCCGGGCCGCGATCTCACCGGTCAGGCGCGCGTACATTTCCCGCGGCTCGCTGGTGACTTCCACCGCGCGCACGATCTCGGCCAGGCTGGTGAGTTCGGCCACCCGGCGCTGCTGTTCGGCGTAGAGCTGCGCGTTCTGGATGGCGATCGCGGCCTGGTCCGCCAGGGCCGTCAGCAAGGGCAGGTCGCTCAACTTATACACGTTGGCGCGGAACGAGATCAATTCCAGCGTCCCCACCAGTTCCTGGCCGATGAGCAGCGGCAGGCCGGCGTAAGCGCGGAAGGGAAAATCGGCGCGCTGGACTTTGGGGCGGGCCAGGGTGAAGGTGGCCAGGTCGCTCTGGATGAGCGGCGCGCGGCGCGTGGCGATCCAGCCGGAGAGGCTGTCCTCCGGGCGGTACACAAAATCCGGGTCGCGCAGCGCCAGGCGCTGATACTCGCGGTGGCCGGCCACGCGCGCCGGCCGCAGCGCCTGGGCATCCGCTTCCCACAGCGTGACCTCGGCCACTTCATAGGAAAACAGCCGCCCGACATTGGCCAGCACCGCGTCCAAAGTGGTGGGCAGGTCCAGGCTGCCGGAGATGGCGCGGCTGATCTCGGAGATGACGCTCAGGGTCTGGGTGGTGCGCTCGTCGGCCGCGAACTCCGGCATCTGGTTGGTCTCGCGCAGCACCACGGCCACGCGCGCGGGCCGGCCCGGTTCGGGCGGCAGGCTGAGCGAGGTGGCCTCCACCTGGCGCGCCCCGATGGTGAGCCGGGCGACGCCGGGAACCGCGAACAATTCCAAAAAGGTTTCGCTCGGCCGCACCTGGCGGGCCAGCGCTTCCGAGCTGGGGGTCTGGCCGTCCAGGCCGAAGAACTGGCGCGCGCGGTCGTTGAGGTACACCAGCCGGCCGCCGGCCTGCGCCACCATCAGCGCCGCGTCGCGGTCCGGCTGCACCGGCATCGGCACCGGGGAAGCCACATACGCGTACGGCGACTGGACCGCCGCCAGGCGCAGGCCCAGCCAGGCCAGGCCCAGCAGGCCAACGCCCAGGCCGATGGCCGCCAGCGCAAAGGGGAGGGTCTCAACCGATGCCATAGAGGCGACGGCGGTCTGACTAGGCGGCGGCGGCTTCCGCGGCGGCGTCTTGGCGGCGCGCTTCCGCGGCCAATTCGGTGATCTCGCGGATATCGGAGAACTGGCGCGTCTCCGAGCTGATCAGGCCGACCGCCAGCCGCATCAGCGGGGCCTTCACGTCGCGGCCCTGGGCGTCTTTGGCGACGATATATCCCTGCTCGCGGTCCATGAAGGAATAGTGCGTCAGCACCTCCTCGGCAAAGCGCGTCTTGAGCCGCTCGCGCACCTTGGCGGCCCGGTCGGCGGTGGTGAAGACGATGAAGTTGTCGCCGCCCGGATGGCCGATAAAGTCGTTGGAGGTCCCCAGCTCGTCAATCACCTCGCCGACCAGCATGGACGTGAAGCGCAGCACCTCGTCGCCGGAGATGAAGCCGTAGACGTCGCGGAAGCGGTCGAAGGCCAGCAGGCGGCAATCCAGCAGTCCCCAGCCGGGTGTGCGGATGACGCGGCGCAGCTGGTCCTCGATCAGCCGGCCGGAGGGCAGGCCGGTGCGCGGGTCCAGCGAGTTCTCGCGTTCTTGGCGGCTGATGGCGTTGCCCACGCGCAGGCGCAGCTCTTCGATATCGAAGGGCTTGGTGATGTAATCGTCGGCGCCCAGCTGCAGGCCCTCGATCTTGTCGGCGCGCTCATCTTTCTGGGTCAGGAAGATGATCGGCACGTGGCTGGTGCGCGTGGTGGTGCGCAGCTCCCGGCACACGGCATACCCGTCCATGTCCGGCAGCATGATATCCAGCAGGATCAGGTGCGGCAGGCTCTTGCGCGTCAGCTCCAGGGCGTCGCCGCCGCGCGGGGCGACCGTCACATCGAAGCCCTGGCCGGCGAAGTAAATCCGCAGCATGTTGGAGATGTCGAAATCGTCTTCCACCACCAGAATGCGGCCTTTGCTCATAAGTCTCTCCTCCAACCCGTCTGGCCGGCGGCGCGGCGCCCGGCCGGCGATTACCGAACGGTCACGGTCAAAGTCATCAACGGGGCGGGTGTTTCGCGGCCATCCTGGTCGCGGAGCACGATCTGCCCCTGCTCAATATCCATAAACGAATAATGGGCCTGGATGCCCTCGGCGAAGCGCGCCTGCAGCCGGGCGGTCAGAGCGGCCACATCGGCGGCGGCCGTCAGCAGCAGGAAGGTGTCATGGGCGGGATGGCCGATCAGGTCGTCGGGCGTGCCGGCCTCGGCCAGGGTATCGCGCAGCAGCCGGGCGGTGAAGACCAGCACTTCGTCGCCGGCCGCGAAGCCGTTGAGATCGAGAAACGGCCGAAAGGCCTCGATGCGGCATTCCAGCCGGTGCCAGCCGGGCAGGCCGGCGACGCGGCGGGCGTGGTCCTCGATCAGCCGGCCGGTGGGCAGGCCGGTGCGCGGGTCCAGCAGGCTGTCGCGCGCGGCGCGGGTCACCGCG
>JAGOBN010000436.1 GCA_017999235.1 Anaerolineales bacterium
CCCTTAAGGGGTGTAATTTGTCACTTGGCGCGGACCGGCCCCTCTGAGTAGGATTCAACCTATGAAATCCCTGTCAATCCGCTTGCTCATCAGCGTGGCAATGTTGTTCACCCTGGCCGGCCCTGCCGCCCCCACCACGGCCGCGCCGGCTCTGCCGGCCACGGTCAGCGTCCGGCCGGCCGGCGGTGACGCGGCCGTCCGCCAACTGATTGTAAAAACCCGGACCGGCGCGCTGGCCGGCGCCGTCAGCGCGCAAACCCTGAGCGCGGCCGCCGGCGTCACCCTGGTTTACGCGCGCACCATGTTCAATGGCGCGCAGGTGCTGCGCCTGCCGGCGGCGGTGCCGGCTGCTGAAGCCCGGCGTCTGGCCGCCGTGCTGGCCGCCCAGCCGGGCGTGGCGTACGCCGTGCCGGATTATGTGCGCTCGGCACTGGCTACGCCCAACGACCCGGCCTATCCTGGGACCGGCGTTGGCTCGCAATGGAACCTGCATGAGTCCACCGGCAGCCTCGGCAGCGCCTCGGCCGGCGGCATCAACGCGCCGGCGGCC
Source organism: Anaerolineales bacterium (assembly GCA_017999235.1). Next base: position 551 of record JAGOBN010000436.1, read on the forward strand.
TGGGACCTGATCACGGATACCACCAGCGTGGTGGTGGCGGTGCTGGATACCGGGATCCTTACCGACCACCCGGATTTGCCGGCGGGCTGGATCTTGCCCGGCTACGATTTTGTCAGCGACTCGTTCACGGCCAACGACGGCGATGCGCGCGACCCCGACGCGCGCGACCCCGGTGACTGGGTGCTGCAGGCCGATATTGACAACCCCGCCCGCGCTCACGACTGTGGTGGATTACCCGCGCCTTCGAATAGTTCCTGGCATGGCACGGGCGTGGCCGGCCTGATCGCGGCGCAGGGCAACAACAGCCAGGGCATCGCGGGCGTGGCCTGGGGCGGCGCCCGCATCCTGCCTGTGCGCGTGCTGGGCAAATGCGGGGGCGTGGATTCGGATATTGTGGACGGGATGCTCTGGGCGGCCGGCCTGCCCATCAGCGACCCGGCCGTGCCGGTGAACCTTCAGCCCGCCCAGATTCTTAATCTGAGCCTGGGGGCGGCCCCGCCGTGTACCCAAATCTATTCAGATGCCATTGACGCCCTGACGGCGGCGGGGAAAGTGATCATTGCGGCGGCCGGCAATGACCAATCGAGCGTGAATGCGCCCGCCAATTGCGCGGGGGTCCTGGCGGTGGGGGCCAATAATCAGGCCGGGGCGCTCTCCAACTTCAGCAGCTTTGGGCCGGAAACGGCCCTGCTCGCCCCGGGCGGTGAAAGCAGCGTGATCCCGATTGTGTCGCTGTCCAACACCGGCGCCACGGTGGCGGTAGCGGCGGCCCCGGCCTACAGCTACACCATCGGCACCAGCGACTCCGCCCCCCAGGTGGCCGGCGTGGCCGCCCTGCTGTTCGCGGCCAATCCCGCCCTGACGGGCGCGCAGGTGAGCGGCCTGCTCACCACCACCGCCCGCGCCTTTCCGGCCGGCACCAATTGCCTCACCACATACTTGGGGCAATGCGGGGCCGGCATCCTGGACGCCGGCGCCGCCGTGAGCGCCACCCTGCCCGTGATCACGGCCCTCAGCCCGGTCAGCGCCACGGTGGGCGGCGCTGACTTTCTGTTGACAATCACGGGGTACAATTTTGTGACCGGCGCGCAGGTCTTGTGGAATGGCGCGCCGCTGGCCGCCAACTTTGTGAACACCACCACCCTGACCCTGACCATTCCAGCCGCGAACGTGGCGGCCGGCGGCGCCATGGCCGTGCGCGCGGCCAACCCCGGCGCCGGCGTCGGGCCGGCGCTGAGATCCTTCACGGCGGCCGCGTTTACGGTGGTTGATCCCAACGCGACCCCCACCCCGGTGACGCCCACGCCGCCGCAAATTTCCATTTTCCTGCCAACCATCCAGCGCGGCCCGTAATTACACCTCACACCTACGCCTATGTCATCCACCGCCAAACACATCACCCTGCCGGTCACCGGGATGACGTGCGCCAATTGCGCCGCCACCATCGAGCGCAATGTCCGCAAGCTGCCCGGCATCACCGTGGCCAACGTCAACCTGGCCAACGAACGGCTGACGGTGGATTTTGACCCCGGCCAGCTGGACGAGCACGCCATCATCGCGCGCGTGCAGAAGGCCGGCTATGGCGTGGCCACCGGCAAAGCCGATCTGCCCGTCACCGGTCTGCGGGATACGGCGGACGCGCTGGCCCTGGAGAAACTGCTGGCCAAACAGGAGGGCGTGCTGGCGGCCAGCGTGGTGTACGGCGCGGACCGGCTGAGCCTGGAGTATGTTCCAGGCCTGACCAGCCTGGCCGACCTGGCCGGCGTCATCCGCCAATCCGGCCATGATGTGGTGCAGGCCGCCGAGGGCGAGTCCGGCGAGGACGTGGAGGCGCGGGCGCGCGCCGCCGAGGTGGGCCGGCAGAGCCGCCTGCTGACGCTGGGCCTGCTCTTCACCACCCCCTTGATGATCTACAGCATGTCCCGCGATTTTGGCCTGGTGGGCTTCGCGGGCGACATCTGGGCCATGGCGGCCGCCGCCACGGTGGTGCAGTTCGGGGTCGGCTGGCAGTATTACGTGGGCGCCTACAAGGGCCTGCGGGCCGGCGGCGCCAACATGGATGTGCTCATCGCCATGGGGTCATCCGTGGCGTACTTCTACAGCCTGGCGGTGGCGCTCAACCTGGTGCCGGGGGTGGACCACGTTTACTTTGAGACCAGCGCCGCTATCATCACCTTGATCATGCTGGGCAAATTCCTGGAGGCCCGCGCCCGCGGCCGGACCTCGGACGCCATCAAGAAACTGATGGGCCTGCGCGCCCGCACGGCGCGCGTCATCCGCGACGGCGTCGAAGCCGAGCTGGAAGTGGACCAGGTGGGGATGGGGGACGTGCTGGTGGTGCGGCCGGGCGAAAAAGTGCCCGTGGACGGCATCATCGTGCAGGGCCGCGCCACCCTGGATGAGTCGATGTTGACGGGCGAGTCGATGCCGGTCTCCAAAGGGCCGGGCGACACCGTGTTGAGCGCCACGCTCAACAAAGACGGGCTCTTTCAGTTTGAGGCCACCCGGGTGGGCAAGCACACGGCCCTGGCCCAGATTGTGCGCCTGGTGCAGGAAGCGCAGGGCAGCAAAGCCCCCATCCAAAAACTGGCGGACCAGGTCAGCGCGTACTTTGTGCCGGCCGTGATCGCTATCGCCGCCGCCACCTTCCTGGGCTGGCTGCTCTTGGGCGGGGTGGATTGGACGCGCGCCATGATCAACGCCGTGGCCGTGCTGGTGATCGCGTGTCCGTGCGCGCTGGGGCTGGCCACGCCCACCGCCATCATGGTGGGCGCGGGCAAGGGCGCGGAAAACGGCATCCTGTTCCGCAACAGCGAGGCGCTGGAGCGCTTGCAGCGCGTGGGGACGGTGGTGCTGGATAAAACCGGGACGGTGACGCGCGGCGAGCCGGCCGTGACCGAGGTGACGCCGGCGCCGGGCGCCGGCCTGAACGCGGCCGGCCTGCTGCGGCTGGCGGCCAGCGCCGAACGCGGCAGCGAGCACCCGCTGGGGCAGGCCCTGGTCGGCGCGGCTCAAGAACAAGGCTTGGCCCTGGCCGAGCCGCACGGCTTTCAGGCGGTGGCCGGCTTCGGCATCCGCGCCAGCGTGGACGGGCAGGCTGTGGTCATCGGCAGCCCGCGGCTGATGCGCAACGAGGGCCTGGACCTGGCGGCGGTGGCGGCTGAGGTGGAGCGCCGCCAGACGGAAGGCAAGACCGCTATGCTGGTGGCCGTGGACGGCCGGTTGGCCGGCGTGATCGCCGTGGCCGACACCGTCAAGCCCGGCGCCGCCGCGGCCATTGCCGAGCTGCGGACCCTGGGGCTGGAGGTAGTCATGCTGACGGGCGACAACGCCCGCACCGCCGCGGCCATCGCCGGCCAGGTGGGGATCACGCGCGTGGCGGCCGAGGTCCTGCCCGGCGACAAAGCCGCGCATATCAAGGAGCTCCAGGCCCAGGCGCCGGCCAAAGCGCCCCGGCCCCTGGTGGCGATGGTGGGCGACGGCATCAACGACGCGCCCGCCCTGGCCCAGGCGGATGTGGGCATCGCCATCGGCACCGGCACCGATGTGGCGATGGCGGCCGCCGGCGTCACCCTGGTGGGCGGCGATCTGCACGGCGTGGGCCGCGCCATCGCGCTCTCGCGCGGGACCCTGCGCGCCATCCTGCAGAACTTGTTCTGGGCCTTCTTCTACAACGTCGTTCTTATCCCGGTGGCCGCCGCCGGCCTGCTGGTCCCCGTGATCGCCGCCGGCGCCATGGCCTTCAGTTCAATCTTTGTCGTCACCAACAGCCTGCGCCTGCGCGGCTTCAAGGTGCAGGCCGTGGAGCCGCCGCAATCGCGCGCCCGGCAGGTGCTGGAGATGGCGCCCCATTTGGTGGCGCCGATGGCGGCGCTGGCGGTGCTGATCGCGCTCTCCATGGGCTGGATCACGCTGCCCGGCTCGGCGGCCGCGGGCGAGCACGGCGC
>JAGOBN010000437.1 GCA_017999235.1 Anaerolineales bacterium
CCTGGGGATTTCTCCCCGTCTGGCGCTGGAAGAAGGCGACCTGGTGCCGATGGAAAAGGTCCGCACCCGCGCCCAGGCCATCGAGAAGCTGGTGGAGTTTGTGGTGGAATTTTCGGACATCGAGCGCTGCGCCATCCTGCAAATGACGCCGACCGCCACCGCCGACACCCGCGCCTTGCTGGAGCAGCTGGCGGTGGAATTCCCGGGCCGGCGCTGGCCGCTCGTCCCGTATCCGCCCTCCCTGGCCACCCTGCTCGGCCCCGCCGCGATGGGGGTGTTGATCCAAGAAGCCGCGGCCGCCGAAGAGTAATCTCATCCGCGCCGGCCGTTATCCAAGCGCTATCGTCTAGCGCCTACTGCGAGTACAATCGTCTTCATGCTGCCGTCTCTAATCCAATTGCAGAAAGTTCTGCAAACCGAGATCAATTCGCACTATACCAACCGCGCCGTCATCGGCGGCCTGCCCAAGCTGCTCACGTTTTGGGAGCCGAACGCCCGCCGCGAGGGCATCCCCGCCGAGCCGCTGGAGAGCCTGGTGGTCCGCATCCGGGCGTATCCGGATCAGCCAGTGGATAAGCGCCCGCTGGCCGTGGCGGAACTGCTCGACCTCATCAAAGAGGCCGAGGCGGCCGCCCAGGCGCAGAAACGCGCGGCCTCCGCGCCGCCGGCCTCCGCTCCGCGTCCTGCACCGGAAACGCCGCGTTCGCCGGCCAGCCGGCCGCCGGAAGGCCGGCGCGATGCCGCACCCGCCCGCCCGGAGCGTCCCGCGCCGGAAACGCCGCGCCCGCCGGCGCGGTCAGACCGTCCGCCGCAAGAGCGGCCGCCGCGTCGCCCTGAGCCGCCCGCGCCGGCCCGGCCGCCGGAAGCACCGCCGCCGTCCGCCGAGCCCACCGCCGAAGCTCCGGCCGCGCCGCCTGAACCGCGTCAATCCGACCCGCGCCAGATGGAGGCGAAACCCGCGGAAAAGCGCCCGGCCGACCGGCCGCCGCAGAGGCCCGCCGCGCCCAAGCCGGCGCCCCGGCCGCAGCCAGCCGCCCAGGACCAAGGCCGCCGCCGGCCGGACCTCTCGCCGCTCCAGATCGAACCGGTGGACCCGCGCCCGCGCCGCAGCGCCGGCCCCAAGCCGCTGCGCGCCCCGGAACCGCTGGATGGGCAGGCGCCGCTGGAGGCGCCGCTCACCGTGCTGCGCGGCGTCGGCCCGGAGACCGCCAAGGACCTGGACAAACTGGGCCTGGGGACCCTGCGCGACCTGCTGCTCTACTTCCCGCGCCGGTACGACAACTACTCCAAGATGAAGACCATCAACCGCTTGGAGTACGGCGAGGAGTGCTCGCTGGTGGTCACCATCCAGGATGTGCGCGAACGGCGCTTCAAGGGCGGCCGCGTCATGCTTAAGGTGATCCTGGTGGATGGGACCGGCGCGCTGGAAGTGACCGAGTTCAATCATTTCCTGAAGAACACGCTGGTGACGCCCGGCCGGCAGGTGGTGGTTTCCGGCAAGGTGGATCAATACCTGGGCCGGCTGACGCTCAAGCCGACGGCCTGGGAAAAGCTGGACGTGGAACTGCTCAACACCGGCCGGATTGTGCCGATCTACAGCCTGACCGAGGGCTTGTATCAGAGCAGCCTCCGCAAACTGACGGCGCAGGTGGTTAATTTTTGGGCGCGCCGCCAGCCGGACCCGCTGCCGGCGGAGCTGGTGCAGCGCGCCGGCCTGCTGAGCTACGGCGAAGCGCTGGCCCAGATCCATTACCCGGACAGCGAGACCTCGCTCGCGGCGGCCCAGCACCGCCTGGCGTTTGATGAGTTGTTGGCCCTGCAAATCGGGGTGCTGCGCCAGCGCAGCCAGTGGCAGGCCGCCCCGGGCCGGAGCCTGCCGATCAGCGATGAAGCGTTGGCCGATTTTGTGGCCGCGCTGCCCTATGCGTTGACGGGCGCGCAGCAGCGGGCGCTGGCCGATATCCGCGCCGACCTGGCGCGGCCGGCGCCCATGAACCGTCTCTTGCAGGGGGATGTGGGCTCCGGCAAGACCGTGGTGGCCGCGGCCGCGATGGCGGTGGCGCTCCAGGCCGGCGGGCAGGCGGTGCTGTTGGCGCCCACCAGCATCCTGGCTGAACAGCACTACCGCAATGTGGCCAAGCTCCTGGCCGGCCAGGCGGCGCCCGAAGCAGTCCGTTTGCTGCAAGGCGCCACGCCGGCGGCCGAAAAAGACGCCATCTACGCCGGCCTGCGCTCGGGCGAGATCAAGGCCGTCGTCGGCACGCACGCCCTGCTGGAAGAGGCCGTGGCCTTTGCGAACCTGGGCGTGGCCATTGTGGACGAGCAGCACCGCTTTGGCGTGGCCCAGCGCGCGGCTCTGCGCGCCAAGGGCGGGGACGCCGCGCCGCACCTCTTGGTGATGACGGCCACGCCGATCCCGCGCACGCTGGCCCTGAGCGTGTTTGGCGACCTGGATCTCTCGGTGCTGGATGAGATGCCGCCCGGCCGGCAGCCGATCAGCACCTATGTCCTGCACGCCAACGAGCGCGAGCGCGCCTACCACTTTATCCGCCGCGAGCTCCAAAAGGGCCGGCAGGCCTTTGTCATCTTCCCGCTGGTGGAGGAATCGGAAAAAGTGGAGGCCAAGGCGGCGGTGGAGGAACACGCCCGCCTGCAGGCCGCGATCTTCCCGGAGTACAACCTGGGTCTGCTGCATGGCCGGTTGAAGCCGGATGAAAAAGACGCCGTCATGGAGCGCTTCCACGCCGGCGAGCACCAGCTCTTGGTCTCCACGTCGGTGGTGGAGGTGGGCGTGGACGTGCCCAACGCCACCGTGATTATGATCGACGGCGCCAACCGCTTTGGCTTGGCGCAGCTGCACCAATTCCGCGGGCGGGTGGGGCGCGGTGAGCACGCTTCCTATTGCCTATTGGTGTCCGACGCGCCCACCGTGCAGAGCGATGAGCGGCTGCGGGCCATGGAAGCCACTCAGGACGGCTTTGTGCTGGCTGAGAAAGACCTGGAACTGCGCGGCCCCGGCGATTTTCTGGGGACGCGGCAGGCCGGCTTCGCCGAGCTCCGCAGCGCGCGGCTCAGCGACGTCGTCACCATCGAGAAAGCGCGGCGCGAAGCCCAGGCGCTCTTTGAGCGTGATCCGGGGCTGGCGGCGCCCGAATATGCCGGTCTGGCCGCGCTGGTGGCTGCATTTTGGCGGAACGGCGCCGGTGATGTCAGTTAGCGCCGGCCGCAGGAGTGAACGGTGAAGATCCGCGCGATTTACCCGGGGACGTTTGACCCCATCCATTTCGGTCACATGGACATCATCCTGCGCAGCGCGCAGATGTTTGACGAAGTGGTGGTGGGAGTCTATGACAAGCCGCTCAAGTCGTTGGTCTTTGGTTTTGAGGAGCGCCTAGATCTGGTGGAGACGGCGGTGCGTCAGCTGGGTCCCGCCAACGTCACGGCCACCGGCTACCACGGCCTGACGGTGGAATTCTGCCGCGCCATCGGGGCCCAGGTGATCATCCGCGGCCTGCGCGTGTTCTCGGATTTTGAGTTCGAGTTCCGCATGGCGCTGGCCAACCGGCGGATGGTCCCCAATGTCGAGACCGTCACCCTGATCACCAACGAGGAGCATACGTTCTTGAGCAGCACCACGGTGCGCGAGATCGCGTCCTTGGGCGGCGATGTGAGCACGATGGTGCCGGAGCACGTCCAGGCGGCCCTGCAGCGCCGCTTTCATGAGTTGGGCGAAGATGGCAGCGGCAAGGTGGTGCCGCTGACCCAGCTGCGGGATTAGCGCGCTGCCGCCCGGAATTGCGCTCGGCGCGTGATCGGTGTATCTTAGCCGCCATTCGCGCCCTGCTAGAGACGTCTATGGATATCCTTCATCTCGTCGATCGGCTTGAGGAAGTATTTAACGAAGGCCGGCCCATCCCGTTGACGCGCAAGCTGGCGGTGGATGAGGACCGGGTGCTGGAGCTGATTGACCAAATGCGGGTCTCGATCCCGGAAGAGGTCAAGAAAGCGCAGCAGATCCTCAATCAGCGCGATAAGATCCTGGCCCAAGCGCAGGAAGAAGCGGACCGGACCGTCAAGCTGGCTCAGGAAAAGGCCCTGCAGCTGGTGGAGCGCGAGACGCTCGTGGAGCAGGCGAAGCTGCGCGCCGCCGATTTGATGCGGCAAGCCCAGGCGGACGCCGAGGGCATTCGCGCCGACGCCGACGACTACGTGCTCGACGTGCTTACTCGGCTGGAAACTGAGACCGCGCGCTCGCTGCAGCAGATCCGCAACGGCATCAGTAAATTAAGCGCCGATCACGGTGAGGCGCCGGCCGACGCCGAATAGCATTGGCTCTGCCCACCCATGCCGCCCGGCCGCGTTGGTTTACCAGCGCGGCCGGTTTGTTTAAGCTGCAGGGAGGGGCCGGCCAAACGAAATCGCCGGCCTCTGGTTTTTGCCAGAGGCCGGCGATTTCATTTATTGAGCGGTGCGGATCCGACGGG
>JAGOBN010000438.1 GCA_017999235.1 Anaerolineales bacterium
CCGGTAATCCGCGATGCGCGGCTGATCGAAGATAATCCGGTGTTCCGGGGCGTACCCCGACTCCGGCCCCAGCACGGTCTCGGTGATGTAATTCGCCACGGCCACCCGCGCCAGCAGCGCGGTCTCTTCATGAATCAAGGTATCCAGCAGCCCCATCGCCCGGATACCGACCACCGGCTTGCCGCACGCGTTGGCCTCCACCTGCCCCATCCCAAACCCCTCCAGGCGCGAGGGCGCGGCATAAATATCACACGCCGCCATCAGCTGCGCCATAAACTCGCGCGACACAATATCCATCGAGTAACTTACCCGCTCGGCCAGGCCCAGGTGCCGCGCCAGTTCCAGGTCGCGCACGTTTTGCGCGGCCGTCTGGGGCTGCGGCCACACCTTGCACACATATTTCCAATCCGGGGCCTGCGCCTGGATCAAAGCCAAGGCTTCCATCACTTCGCGCGCGCCTTTGGAAGCGCCGTCACCGCCCATGGTCAGAATCAGCTGTTGGTCGGGCCGCACCCCCAGCAGCTCACGGATCGCCCGGACCGGGGGGTCGTCCGGCGCCCGCGGGATGAAGGTCTCCGTGTCACAACCCACCGGCAGCACCTCAATAAGGTCGGCGCGGATGCCGTCCCGGATGTATACGTCCTTCACCCACTGGGATGTGACCAGAATGAGCGGCAGCGCGTTGAGCGTCTCCCGGTAGTTTGAGATGTAGCCGTCCGCGACGAGCCACGGGACCGGCAATACGCCAAAAGACTGCGGCTGCAAGATCAGGTGCGGCGTATAGCCCCAGTAACCCACCCCGATCACGACGTCGGGCCGAAACCACCGGTAGTACCACTCTTTTTCCACCGCCGATTCAAAATGGACCGGGTGGACATCCACCCCCAATTCCTGGAGGCCGCGATAGAGCAGTTCGCCTTGGGTTGACAGCCCTTCCGGCTGCGGCGGATAGCGATAGAGCAAGAGGATCTTCACACCCGGCTCCCTTCCCGGCGCAGCCATCGGCCCAACGCGCGCGGCGACTCAAAACACCAGAAGGCTTCAGCGCGCGGGGTGGTGCGGGCTTCCCAGCTCGCCGGCTGAAACCCATAGAGATCCGTGACCACGGCGTACTTGGAATGCCAGACTGACGCCGGCAGGGGCTGATAGCGATGCGCCGTCGGCACCGCGCGCGGCAGATACTGCCGGCCGCCATCCTCATAGGCGAACAGCCAGAGCGCGTCGGCGGAGATCTGGCCCGTCCGCCATAAGGTGGTCACAGCCTGGCAGACTTCGACGTGCCGGCGGTGCCAGGTGTACTCGCCCCGCGGGCCATGGGTCAGCACGAGATTGAAATGCCGGCGGGGCAGCAGGCCCAGCACCTGCCGCTGAACCTCGGCCGGCGCCACGGGCAGCTGCGCCGGGCCGTCATCCAGATCGGCCATGGTACCGCGCGCGCCCAAGCGCTCCAATACGCGCGCAAACCGCGGCGCGCGGTCGGGGTCGCTCGCGCGGCACAGCGTGCCGAGGAACCACTGCCAATCCGCATGCTCCAGGATGAGGCCGCCGGCCCACAACGTTTCGTCGTCCGGATGGGCAACGATGACCGCGGCGCTCGGCTGGTCGGGCGGCTTGACCGGAAGATCGGGTGCGCGGCGGAGATTGGCGCTGGGCATTTTTAGAGCGTGGAATGATCTTTGATCACGTAGGCGGCCGGAAACCCGGGTTGGATATCACCACCCGAGCGTAAATGCCGACAGTCTCAAGAACGTCACAAGGGGAACGCTGGCGGGGCGAAACACCAACCCTTAGAAGTGATAACCGGACCAGTACGGATCGATCAGTACCGTGAGCATTCCCCAGATGGCGCCCAGCGCGGCGCCGGCTAGAACGTCGCGCGGATAATGCGCGCCCACATACACGCGGGTGAAGCCGACCAGGCCGGCCACCGCCGCCAGCCCGAGCAGGCCGCCCAGCTCAGGCTGGAAGCGATAGACCAGCAGGGTGAGCAGAAAAAACACCTGGGCGGTATGACCGCTGGGAAAGGAGCGGCCCCGTTCCCGCCCGCCGACAATGCGCGTTTGGGTCAAGGTTAGAAATGGGCGTTCCCGGCCCAACAGTGTCTTGAGCGTCTCCACCAACAGGCCCAGGGTGAGCGTGCCCAGCAGCATCTCCACGGCCAGACGGCGGTCATTCAGCCCCCACAGCAGGCCGGCCAGGACAAACGCGGCGGCCACATTCCCCAGCTGGGTCGCCAGCCACAGGCCGCGATCCAGCCAGCGGGACCGATAACCGCGCTGGTTTAGGAACAAAAAAATCCGGATATCCAGGCGCTCGCCGGCCGACCACAGCAGGGATAGAACGAGGAGCGCCAGCAGACCAAACAAGCCGATCAGCGTCTGTTGCGCTTGCAGCGCCGCCCAGAGCGCTGTCCGGGCCGGCCCCGGCAGCCATATAAAGAACAAGCTCAGGCCGAGCGTCAGGCCGGCCAATAACAGCCAGCGCCGGTGCAGGGACCAAAAGCGGGTGACCTGTTCCGCCGGCAGGGAGGCCGGCGCCTGGTCAGGCGCCATCCAGCGCCCGGCCGACCGCGGACTCCGTGCCGGCCATAACCTTTAGCGCGCGCGGGCGGATCGCAATCGTCACCCGGCCTGGACCAAGCGGAACCCCATCCGCCAGCACGGCCATCGCCGGATGCGCCTCGATCGTCAACTGCCGAACCCGGTAGTGGTGAATACGCGCATCCACCGCGCCGCCGCTGGTGGACTGCATGACATAGGCCATCAGATCCAGTTTGTCCATCTCGGTAAAGACGAACACATCCAGCCGGCCGTCGCGATAGGATACCCCCGGCGCCACCTGGAAATTCGGCCCCAGATAGGGCATGTTGGCGATCAACACCATGTGAGCCATAGGGTCGGCCGTGCGGCCGCCGTCCAGAGTGAGCTTTAGCCGCGCCGGAATGGCCGAGACAAAGGCGGCGAGCAACTCCCCGAGGCGGGCCAGTTGACCGTGCTGGATGTCGTCGGCGGCCGGATACAGATCGGACAAAAGCCCCAGCGTCACCGCTTCCAGGAACCAGCGGCTGGCCCGGCCACGGTGGACCTGGCCCACATCCACCCGCAGCCGGCGTCCGGTGCGCAGCAGCGCGACGGCCTCCGGGATCGTGCTGGGGATGCCCAAGCTCAGGGCCACGTTGTTGCGCGTGCCGGTCGGGATGATGCCCAGCGTGGCAGCCCGGCCGGCTAGAACGCCGGCCACGCTGTCCACCGTGCCGTCACCGCCGGCCACCACGATCAGCTTAAGGCCGCGCTCCAGGTCTTTTTCTACCACCGCCCCCACCCGGCTGTGCGGGCGCACCATGAAGACTTCCGGCTGGATCTGTTGGCGCTGCATCTCGGCCAAGATATCGGCCAAGTGCTGCGCCGATTCTTCCGGCCGGCCGGAGCTGGCATTAAAGATCAACCGAGCTCGGAGCGGCCGGAGCGCGGCCCGGCTGGCCGCGCTCGCCGGCGGCGGCGCCTCTCCTTCGATCACGCCGCTTAGGTTCATCATCACCTCAACCAGCGGTCACCGTGGGCCGGCGGGGGCCGGCCCGTTCCAGCCGCCTGGGCCTCTCAAGCGCCCTGAATGAGGGCCTTCCCGGCTCCCACGGCCGCCGACACCCGCGCCAGCTGCTCGTCCAGCACCGCCTGGCCGCGCTGCTGCAGATGCTCCGCCTTCGTCTGGAGATCGGTCGTGACGCGCTGCGTTTGGCCGCGCACCTGGGCGACCGCTTCACCAACGGCTTCCACCGTCTGCTCGCGCAGTTCGATGCCCTTCGACTGGAGTTTGGCGCGGGTCCGTTTCCCCGAGGAGGGCGCCAGCAGGAGCATGGCGCCGGCGCCGGCCAGCCCCCCCATCAGCATCCCGGCCACAAAGCTGCCCGGATGATTGCCTTTCGCGGTCTGATCAGTGGTTTGTTTTTTCATGCAATGCCTCACAATGAGAAAGTTGGAGTCGGTCAATTCCAGACCAGGTTTGAGTTTCAGCCGGCGTATGGCTGAGCGGCCTCAGCCATACGCAAGCCCCCGCGGCAACGGGCGCGCCAGAACCACGCCGGGGCCGGCCAGGACCGGAGTGCGCGGCAGCGGGCAGGCGGGTTAGGGCAGATGGCTCTCGCTCTGCGAGGTGTGCGTGACAGCCACGGCCGCCTCACGCGGGCGGTAGAAGATGACCCAGACGATCCGTTCAACCGCCCAGGCCAGCAAGGCGTACACCAGCATGGCGATGAGGGACGAGAGCTCCAGCACCGCGCCGCCGGCCGCCGGCGCCGCCGTCAGCCCCATAAAGGGGAAAACGAACAGGTTGCTCAAGTTGTAGACCAACTGCGCGAACGGGTTGTCTGGGTTGGCCGCAATCAGCTTCAGCATGACGCGGAACATGATGAGGGCCTCCAACAGACCCAGCAGCAGCCAGATCACGTAGGTGGCCTTGAAGGTGAAGACCCGCCGGTCCAAGCC
>JAGOBN010000020.1 GCA_017999235.1 Anaerolineales bacterium
GATGAATTCCGATAAACACTGGTCGGCCGGGGAGGGGGAAGAGGGTATACAATTCAACACTATGGCCCCGCCCGACCAGTGTTTATCGGAATTCATCCCCGTGGGCCATTGGGCGGCGGCAGCATGGCGACCCTGCTGAATCTTGAAATCCGGACCATTGTCTTTCTGCTTTTTTTGGGCAACCTGACGACCATCGCCATTCTGACCGCTTACCGCAGTAATTTCGTTTCGCGCCGTCTCTATTGGCAGTTTCTAACCGGAAAATTGCTCCAGGCAGCCGCCTGGCTGCTCTTGGGCGAGCGAGGCTTCATCCCGGATCTATTGTCGGTCTATGCGGGGAACTCCCTGCTGTTGGCGGGTTTTGCGTTGGAGGCCGTGGCGATGCTCACCGTCGAAGCGCCCAGCCGGCGCTGGGAGCTCGTCTATAGCGGCCTCACCGCCGGCTGCCTGATCGGTTTCTGGGGCTTCGCCGTCACGCCCAACCTGTATGTGCGGGTCGCCTCGCTCGGCACCGTCGTGATCTATGGCCTGGCCGCCCTCGTGTTGCTGCGGGACCGGCGGGAGTCGCGGTTGCGGCTGTTGCTGGGCGTGTTGTACGGGTTGTTCAGCGTGATTTTGCTCGCGCGCGCCCTGGCCACTTGGGTTGAGCCAGACCTGACCCTGCTCTCCGGTAATCCGATCCAAAGCCTGACCTTCTCTGCGACTTATTTGTTGTTGTTTGTGGGCGGTCTGGGCTTCTTGCTGCTCCTGCGCGAGCGCAGCGACCGGCAGCTGATGCGGGCCAACCACGAACTCGATGTCTTGTCCCACGTGGACAGCCTCACGACACTGGCTAATCGGCGGGCCTTTGACAAAGCCCTGACCCGGGCCGTTCGAGAGAACCGCCGGCGCGGCGCCCCGCTGGCGCTGCTGATGATCGACATTGATCATTTCAAAAACTACAACGATCTCTACGGCCACGGTCAAGGCGACGAGTGTCTGATCGCTGTCGGCCACCAGATCGGGGATTGGTGCCACCGGCCGAACGATTTTGCCGCCCGCTACGGCGGCGAAGAGTTTGGCGTGATTCTGGGGGAAACCGACTTGGCCGGCGCCCTCACGGTGGCCGAGAATATTCGCCGCAGTGTGTATGATCTGGCCGTCCCGCATCGCTCTTCGGGGGCCGCCGACCGCGTCACCGTCAGTGTGGGGGTGTTTTCCGCCTGCGCCACTTCCGACGCGCACACGGAAGCCTGGTATATCGCTGAGGCCGACCGCCGGCTGTATGCCGCGAAACACGCCGGCCGCAATCAATGCTGCCACGGCGACCCTGACCCGGCGGCCCGGCCTTAACCTGGGACTCCGAGCGCCGGCTTGATGGCGGACACGCGCGGGGTAAACTTAACCGGGCGCTCTCGGCTGCGCCCATCCCAGGCGGCCGCCGCCGCGCCGTCAGCGTCTCACCGGCCGGAGTCGGCCGGCCCACCCAGCCGCCAGAAAGGCCAGGTCCCACATGCCGTCCAATCTCACCGCCGCCTTTGAGAATCTCGGCAGCCGCAATGAGTTCAAGCGCAAAAGCGCTGTTCAAGAGCTGGCGCAAGCGGCTGAAAGCAGCGCGCCGATCATCGCAGCCCTGATGGCGGCCCGCGAATCCGACCCGCATGCCGACGTCCGCCAGGCGGCGGCCCAGGCGCTCCTGGCGCCGGTTCATCGCGCCTTCCTGGAGGCTCATCCGGATTGGGCGGACCAGGCCGCGGCCGAGGCCCACCAACGCCAGCTCATGCCCAACGCCGATATGCGGCAGCTGCAGGCGGCGCTGAAGAGCAAGTCCCGCGAGGAACAGCTCCGGGCGATCTACACCATCCGCCATTTCCGGCGTTTGGAGGCGCTGCCCGATCTGGCCGCCGCCGCCACCAGTTTCTCGATGCTGATGAGCTTGCAGGGCGGGCGGGCTCCCGATCGCCAGCAGGCCAAGGCCCTGCTCCTGCCGATCCTGGAGGCGCTGAGCGACTTGGGCGGGCCGGCTCAGCCGGACGCCAAATGGCAAGGCTTCCTCAAGACCGGTTTGGCCGCCCTGGCCAGCCATATCCGGGCTTCGGATGAACAAAAGGACCTGGGCGACGACGAAGCGCAGCTAAACTTGAAATTGGCGCGCTGTCTGATGGCCATCGGCGGTCCAGTCGGCGCCGAGGGCGTTGGCAAAGCCCTGTTCTCCCCCGTGGATGTGACCAAGAGCACCTCCACTTCCCACCTGCGGTACGTGGTCGCCGTGGACCAGCTGGCGCTGGATGAGGCCCGGGTCCGGGCGGCGCTGCCCTGGCTGTTCCGCGGCGCGGTCACGGATGAGGAGCGCTGGACGCCCAAAACCAATGTCGGGCTGGCGGCCGGCCTGTTGTGGGCCGGTTTTGGGACACTGCTCACCACGCTCGTCAACTCGTTCGTGGACGGGGTCGCGCGCGATCTGGCCGCCCGCGAGACCGTCAGCGTCCGGTCGTTGCTGCTGCTGACGCCGGAGGCGGTGGCGCCTAACGCGCTGGCCGCGGCCTCGGACCAGACCCGCTTGCTGACGGCCATGCATGCGTATGGAACCGGTCTGGCCAAATTAGCGGCCGCCTTCCCGGCGCTGATCCAGGCTGAATTGGCGCGCGCCCAGAAACCCATCCTCCGCGCCCTGCTGGGGTTCGCCCTGGCGCTGAATGACGACCCGGAAGTCTATGCCCTGCTCCGGCGCCTGGCCGTCTCCATCAGCCGCGACGACTGGATGATCAAACTGCTGGCCAATGAAGGCCTGATTGCCTTGGCCAACAGCGCCGCGGGCGCCGGCCGGGTCCCCGAAGCGGAACAGGTGGCGGCCCTCGCCGATCATGATCTGCGGATCAGCACCTCCATCGCCTATGTGCTGTTGGGGACGCGCAACGCCGCTTATCTGCCGCACGTGGCCAAACTGGCCGGCTCGGACGAGGCCGCGCTGCGGCGGGCCGCGCTGCCGGCCGTTTTTGGGCTGGCCCAGTCCGGTGACGCGACGGCCCGCCAGACCCTCGCCGGGCTGGCCCAATTGGACCGCGACAAAGAGGTGCGCGAGGAGGCTAAGAAACTGGTGGCGCGCCTGGCGGGGCCGGCGCCGGTGTGACCTGGCCCGCCGGCCGCCGCAAGCCCGCCCAGCCCGGCTCCCCGATGCTGCGCCGAACGCTGGCTCTCACGCTCGTGGGCGTTGGGCTGGCCCTGACGGCGCTTGGCTCGGGCGAGGTGCCGACGCCGGCCGCTGACCCGCGCCCGCCTGGCCGGCCGCCGGTTACCGTGACCGTGTTTGCGGCCGCTTCACTGACCGAGGCTTTTAACGTCATTGGGCGGCGCTTTGAGGCCGATCACCCGGGCGTCACCGTGGTCTTTCATTACGCCGGCTCCCAGCAGCTCGCCGCCCAGATCAACCAGGGCGCGCCGGCCGATGTCTTCGCCAGCGCCAACGCCGCCCAGATGCAGGCCGCCGCCGCCGCCGGCCGCCTCGCCGCCCCGCAGGTCTTTGCCCTTAACCGGCTGGTCGTCATCTTCCCGGCGGACAACCCCGGCCGGCTGCTGGAACTGAAAGACCTGGCCAAGCCCGGTCTGCGGATCGTGCTGGCCGCCGAGAGCGTGCCGGCGGGCCAATATGCGCTGGATTTCCTGGACAAAGCCGGCCAGGCCGAGGCCTGGGGGCCGGCTTTTGCGGCCGCGGTCCGGCGGAACGTGGTCTCCTATGAGAATAACGTCAACCAGGTCTTCGCCAAGGTCGCGCTGGGCGAAGCCGACGCCGGCCTCGTGTACACCACGGACGTCCAGGGCGCCAACGCCCAGAAGGTCGGCCGGCTGGAAATCCCCGATGCGCTCAACGTCATCGCGCAGTATCCGATTGCGGCCCTGATCGACAGCGCCCACGCCGACGAAGCGCGCGGCTTTGTCGGCTTTGTGCTCTCGCCGGAAGGTCAGAGCCTGCTGAGCCAATCCGGCTTTCTCCCGGCCGCGTCCGCCCGCCCCTAAGCCCGCCATGCCGCCTGCCCCTCCAAACTCACGGTCCGCCGCCTGGTCCGAACGCGCTTTGTGGCTCAGCACCCTGCCGCTGCTGGCGTTCCTGGCGCTCCCCATTGGGGCGCTGATCTATCGGGCCTCGCTGGGCGGTCTGGCCGCGGCCCTCAACTCCGGCACGGTCGGCCAGGCCCTGCAATTGAGCCTGCTGACCACCCTCACCACGACCGGGCTGACGATCTTGTTTGGCACCCCGGTGGGGTATTTGCTGGCGCGCCGGGAGTTTCGGCTGAAGCGGGTGGTGGATACGCTGCTCGACTTGCCGTCGGTGCTGCCGCCGTCGGTGGCCGGCATTGCCCTGCTGATCACGTTTGGCCGGCGCGGCGTCCTCGGCGCCGGCCTCAGCAGCTGGGGCCTGACCCTGGCGTTTACGACGGCGGCGGTGGTCATGGCGCAGCTGTTTATTGCCGTCCCGTTCTATGTGCGCGCGGCGATGCTGGGTTTGGAGAGCATTGAGCCGGAATTGGAGCAGGCGGCGGCCTTGGATGGCGCCAGCCGCTGGCAGACCTTCCGGTTTGTGACCGTGCCGCTGGCCTGGCCGGCCCTGGTGAGCGGCGCGGTGATGACCTGGGCGCGGGCGCTGGGCGAGTTCGGGGCGACGATCATCTTCGCCGGCAATTTCGCCGGCCGGACGCAGACCATGCCGCTGGCGATTTATCTGGGCTTTGAGACTGATTTGGATGTGGCCCTGGCGCTGTCGGTCATCCTGGTGGGACTGGCGGCGTTGGCGTTGATCCTGGTTAAGGGTGTGCTGCACCGCGAGTGGCGCTGATCGACCCGGCGGGAGGCGGACGGGGGACTAGTCCCGGGACTCGGCTGATGACTTTTTTCGGGCCGCCAGCGCGGCTTCGACGCGGTTGCGGACCCCCAGTTTCTGCAGAATGCCGGTCACGTGATACTTGACCGTCTTCTCGGTGAGGTGCAGCTGCTGGCCGATCTCTTTATTGCTGAGGCCCAGCGCCAAGCGCTCCAGCACCTGCTCTTCGCGCTCGGTCAGCGGCGCCTCCGCCGGCCCGGTCGCGCGGCTGGCGGCCGGCTCGGACAGCAGGCTGGCCGCCAACGCAGGCGGCACATAGCCCTGGCCGCCTTTCACGGCGCGCAGGATCGCCACCAAGTCGCGCGCCGGCGACCCTTTGAGGACATACGCATGGGCGCCGTCCTTAAGCGCGGCGCGCAGCTGGTCCTCATCCGCCGAGGCGGTCAGGACCACGATCTTGACGGCCGGGAAGTCGGCGGCCACGGCGCGGGCCGCGCTCAGGCCTGTGCCGGGCATGTCCAAATCCAGCATCAGGATGTCCGGCTGCAGGTCACGCACCAGCATCAGGGCCTCGGCCGCCGAGGCGCCCTCGCCGACGACTTCGAAATCGGCTTCCCGGCCCAGCATTTGAGCCACGCCCGCCCGCAGCAGCGGGTGATCGTCCGCCAGTACGACCCGGATCACCTCAGACATGCTCCGGCTCCACCGGCTGGATGGGGATATAGGCGCTGACCACCGTCCCGGACCCCGGCGCGCGGCGGATTTCAAACAACCCGCCCAGACTCTCGACACGTTCCCGCATCCCCAACACGCCTAGATGGTCGTCCGGCGCGGCGGCCGGCGGCGCATAGCCCGGACCCTGGTCGCTGATTTCCAGGCGCACCCCGTCCGCCTCGGCCCGCGCGTGGACGCGTTGGCCGGCCCCGGCCGCATGACGGAAGGCGTTGGTCAGCGCTTCCTGGGTGACGCGGTACAGCGCGATCTTCACCGCCAGGGAGGCGTGCTCGGGCAGTTCGCCCAGCGCCACCTCCACGCGCGTCTCCGTCCGCCGTTGATGCACCCGCACCACGCGGTGCAGCGTCTCGCTCAAGCTCAAGTCGTCCAGCTCCGGCAGCCCCAGCCCGGCCGCGATGGCGCGCAGCTCCTGCAGGGCGGCGCGCAAGGCCTGGTGACCGGCCTGCAAGTCTTGCGCCGCCTGGCCCGCCGCCTGGGCCGCGCCCCCATCCACGGCCTGATCCAGGCGCAGGAGCGCCAGGCTCAGGTCTTGCAGGGGGCCGTCATGCACCTCCGAACCAATCCGCCGCAGCAGCCGCTCGTTGACGGCCGCCGCGCCGGCCGCCGCCCGGCGCACCCGCTCGTGCAGGATTTCGTTTTGCGCCCGGGCCGCCCGCATGTGCGCTAATTGCCGGGTGAGTTCGCTTTTTTGCCGCGCGATGGTGTTGCTGCCCCGCTGGACAATCACCGCCAGCAGGGCGTAGATCGCCACGGTCATGGTCGCCAGCGCGAACCAGGCCGCCCATTGCACCTGGCGGAGCGCGGCGTTCAACGCGTCCACGGTCTGGTAGATCTCGATGACGGCCACCACCTGGCCGGCGCCCGATCTTTTTAGCGGGCTGTAGACCTCGAGCAATTGGGTCCAGCGTTCGCGTTCCGCCACATTCTCGGCGTCCGACAGGTCGCTGAGATCGGCGGCCACGGCGCCCTGGACGGCCTGCGCCAGCTCGGCTTTCATGGGGAAGCTCTGGCCGATGAGGCTGTGGTCGTTGCTGTACAAAATCCGGCCGGCCGCGTCCCAGATCTTGAATTGCACAATCCGGGTTCGCAGGGGGGTTTCGATCAGGACGCGGTCCAGGGCCGCGATCTGCTCGGACGTCAGGGCCGTCGTGGGCTGGTAGCCCTGCAGGTATTGGGCGATAAAGGTATCGACGTATAGAGCGGTTTCGGCCGCGACCTGGCCGATGACAACTTGTTTGGTCTGTTCGCTCAGCCACCAGCCGGCCCCCAGCATGCCGGCCGCCAGAACGATCAAGTTGGCCAGCATAAACTGCTGGGCCAGGCTGAGCTGCGTCACGAACGCTCGAAAGCCTGAAAGCACGGCCGGCTGGCGCTGGTTCATACGGGAGGGTTGATTGGGCGGGAGAGGCGGCGGCGCTATCGGTTTTGAATCCGCGTGGTTGGGGGACCGGCCAAGCAGAACTAATTATAGCGTGTCAGCGCGCGTCAGCGCGTTCCACCGGGCCGGCCGCGCTCAACTCGGTCAGGACGGCCAGGCTGACCGCCACCAGGGCCGGATCGGCCGGCGTATTGGCGTCTTGCACCACTTCAATCCGCGTGACCTCGGCCTGGCTGTGGAGGGTGATGGTGGCTGGACAGCCCGGCTGGAGGGCCGCGCGGCTGTAGACCAACAAGATGACATATTGGCAGCGGCACCCGGCCGGCCCGGAGTGAGGACAGCGGCAGCCGGCCGTGGGCCGGCAGGCCGACCGCAGATCAAATCCCCGGACGACCTCCAAGCCCCGCCGTTCCAAGGCCCCGATCAGGGTGGCTTGGGCCTGGTCATGGCCGTTTGTTAGTACCAGTCTCACAGTCATAGAGCCTCGCCGATTGGGTTCAGTCTAGGCCGTGGTCCCCGCCGGCCCAAGCGCCGTTTCGCTTGGGCGCGCCCCGCCATTTGGCCTAGGCGCGAGCGCCGGCCGGGCGGCCGTCCGGCTGAACGCGATACGCCATTTGGCCTAAGGCCGACACGCCATATAGCGCTCAATTGAAATGGCCGCTTTTCATATACTGATCCCAGTGTGTCCGGGCCTGGCCGGCCGCGGCGTGATCCCAGGCGCCGGGTTGACAGCGTTGCATTCCGTCAAAATTGCCCGAGCCCACCAAAGGTCCCATGCGCGATACCCAACAACTCACCTTGCCGATTACGGGAATGACGTGCGCCAACTGCGTGGCCACCGTGGAGCGCAATCTAAAGAAGCTGGACGGGGTAACCGGCGCGGTGGTCAACCTGTCGTCCGAGCGGGCGACGGTGGATTTTGACGCCGCCAAGCTGGGCCTGAGCGATCTGATCGCGCGGGTGGAGCGGGCCGGCTATGGCGTGGCCGCCGGCGACGCCGAGCTGATGATCCGCCGCCTGAGCGATGACACCGACGCCCGCCGGCTGGAGGCCGCCCTCCGCAAACCGGTGGGCGTGCTGGACGCGCAGGTCACGTTCGCGGCCGAGAAGGCGCGCATCAAGTACGTGCCGACCCTGATCACGCAGGCGGAATTGCGCCGGGTGGTGGCCAACGCCGGCTTTGAGGCGCTGGAGCTGGGCGGGGAAGCGGAGGACGCCGAGGCCCAGGCGCGCGCCCACGAGATTGAGACCCAGCGCCGGCTGCTGCTGGTGGGTCTGGTCTTCACCGTGCCGCTGTTCCTGCTCTCCATGGGCCGGGACTTCGGCTTGCTGCCCGGCTTCATCTATGACGCCACGGCCGGCCCGATGTCCGGGATGCGCGAAGCCCAGCCGTGGTTCAACTGGCTGCTGCTGGCGCTCACCCTGCCGGTGCAGTTCTATGTCGGCTGGCAGTATTACGTCGGCGCGTACAAGGCCCTGCGGAACGGCTCGGCCAACATGGACGTGCTGATCGCCATGGGCTCGTCGGCGGCCTTCTTCTACAGCCTGCCCATCACCTTTGGCTGGCTGCGCGGCCATGTGTACTTCGAGACCGCGGCCGTGATCATCACCCTGATCAAGCTGGGTAAATTCCTGGAGGCGCGGGCCAAGGGCCACACCAGCGAGGCTATCAAGAAGCTGATGGGTCTGAGCGCCAAGACCGCGCACGTCATCCGGGAGGGCGTGGAGAGCGATGTCCCGGTGGACGAGGTGCGGGTGGGCGATGTGGTGCTGGTCCGGCCGGGCGAGAAGATCCCGGTGGACGGCTCGGTCATAGACGGCCGCTCGGCGGTGGATGAGTCGATGCTGACCGGCGAATCGATGCCGGTGGAGAAGAAGCCGGGCGATCCCGTGATCGGCGCCACGCTGAACAAGCTCGGCCTGCTCAAGTTTGAAGCGACGCGGGTGGGGCGCGAGACGGCCCTGGCCCAGATTGTGCGGCTGGTGGAAGAGGCGCAGGGCAGCAAGGCCCCGATCCAGAAGATGGCGGACCAGGTCTCGGCGGTCTTTGTGCCGGTGGTGATCGGCATCGCGGCGCTGACCTTTGTGGGCTGGTACTTCTTCGGGCCGGCGCTGCCCATCAACGCCGACACGGATGCCTTCACGCGCGCCCTGATCAACACCGTCGCCGTCCTGGTGATCGCGTGCCCGTGCGCCATGGGCCTGGCGACGCCAACGGCCGTGATGGTGGGCACCGGCCGGGGCGCGGAGATGGGCATTCTGTTTCGGCAGGCGGAGGCTCTGGAGCGCGCCGGCCAGGTGAAGGTGGCGGTGCTGGATAAGACCGGCACCATTACCAAGGGCCAGCCGGCGGTGACCGCCGTCGTGACGGATGGCGTCTTGTCGGATGAGCGGCTGCTGGCTCTGGCCGCTTCGGTGGAGCAGGGCAGTGAGCACCCGCTGGGCGAGGCCATCTGGGCGGAGGCCACGGCGCGCGGCCTGACGCTGTTTGCGCCGGCCGGCTTCCAGGCCGAGGCCGGCCACGGGGTGGCGGCGGAAGTGGACGGCCTGTCCGTGGCGGTGGGCAACCGGCGCATGATGGAGGCGCGCGGCTATCCCCTGAACGGGCTGTGGCCGGCCGTGGAGCGCCTGCAAAGCGAGGCCAAGACGGCCATGCTGGTGGCCGTGGCCGGCCAGGTGCGCGGCGTCATCGCCGTGGCCGACACGGTCAAAGAGACCTCGGCGGCGGCGATTGCGGAACTGCGGCGCATGGGCCTGACCGTGGCCATGATCACGGGCGATAACCGCCAGACCGCGGCCGCCATCGGCCAGCAGGTGGGCATTGACGTGGTCCTGGCCGAGGTCCTGCCGGACGGTAAGGCCAGCGAAGTCAAGCGGTTACAGGCCGGGGCGGACGGCCATCCGCCTCAATCGGTCGCCATGGTGGGGGACGGCGTCAACGACGCGCCAGCGCTGGCCCAGTCCGATGTGGGCCTGGCGATCGGCACCGGCGCGGATGTGGCCATGGCGGCCGCCCCGGTGACTTTGATGAGCGGCGACCTGTACGGCGTGGCGCGCGCCATCAAGCTCTCGCGCCGGACGGTCGGCACGATCAAGCAGAACCTGTTCTGGGCCTTCTTTTACAACGTCATCCTGATCCCGGCCGCGATGCTGGGGTATCTCAACCCGATGCTGGCGGCCGGCGCGATGGCCTTCAGCAGCGTCTTTGTCGTCGTCAACAGCCTGCGTCTGCGCGGCACGGCGCTGCGCTAACCCGAACTCTCTGATTCACTGGAGCCTACGATGAAAGCTAAATTTGTGACCCTGACCCTCGGCCTGGCCCTGGCGGCGCTGGCGCTCGGCGCTTGCGCGCCCCAGGCCGAGGAAATGCCCAAAGCGCAATTGCCGGCCGGCAAGGCGTATGCCGAAGGGAAAGAGATCTACTTCGTGCACACCGAGGTCTCGGACGCCGCGATCGCGGAACTGCTGAGCAAGATGATGGAGTCGCCGGTGCTGCTGGTGCCGGCCCTGGCGGATACGCCGGACAGCGCGCTGGCGAATGTGTACGTGTTCGACAACGGACTGAAGGGCATGGGGCCGCTCGGTTTCCAGGCCGATATCTTTGACAACCCGCCCGGCACGCAGGGGTATTCGCCGCTGCGCCGGCTGAACGTGGTCAGCTGGGTCACGCCCGATCAGGCGCGCGAGCTGAAGTCCGCGGCCGAGGTGCTGGCCGCGCAGACGGCCGGCGAAGTGACCGTGGCCCAGCCCGGCGTGGTCGTCAATATGCCCTTTGTGGTCTGGGACGGCGGGAAGCGGTAGCCATGGATGCCATTTGGCTGGCTTTCATCACCGGGCTGACGACGGGCGGTCTGAGCTGTCTGGCCGTGCAGGGCGGCCTGTTGGCCGGCTCCTTGGGCCAGCAGCTGGAGAAGGATCTGGGCCGCGCGGCGCCTCCGACCCGCCTGTCGCAGCGCCTCCGCGCCCGCGCGGGCATCGTCGACCCGCGGGCGGCGCCGGCCGCGCCGCGCGCCGCGGTCCCCATTGCGCTGTTCCTGCTGGCCAAGCTGGTGCTGTACACCCTGCTGGGCGGGGTGTTGGGGTGGCTGGGGTCGTTTGTGACGCTGGATCCGCTGGCGCGCGCGGGGTTGATGATGGTTATCGGCGTGTTTCTCATTGGGAACGGGCTGCGGATGTTCAACGTCCATCCGCTCTTCCGCTACTTCAATTTTGAGCCGCCGAAGTTCATCACCCGCTACATCCGGCGCACGGCCAAAGGTGACCCGGCCTGGTTCACGCCCTTGTTCCTGGGAGCGCTGACGGTGCTGATCCCGTGCGGGGTGACGCAGGCGATGCTGGCGACGGCTTTGGGGACCGGCAGCGCCGCCCAGGGCGCGGCGCTCATGTTCGCCTTCACGCTGGGCACCAGCCCGGTCTTCTTCGCCGTGGCTTACCTGACCACGAAGCTGGGGGCGCGGCTGGAGAAGTACTTCCTGCGTTTCGTGGCCATTGTCCTGTTGGTGCTGGGCGCCTACACCCTGGACAGCGGTTTGAACTTGGCCGGCGCGCCCCTGTCGCTCTCCGGCCTGCTCAATCCGGCCGAGGCGGCGTCGGCCGCCGCGCCCGCCGCGCCGGCCGCCGAGGCCGGCCAGGCCGCGGCGAGCGGCGCGGTGCTGCTCAATGCCACAAATGGCGGCTACACTCCGCGTCTGCTGCGCGTCAAGGCGGGGCAGGCGTTCACCCTGACGCTCATCACCGACAACACGCAGTCCTGCGCGCGGGCGTTTGAGATCCCGGCCTTGCGGGTTTCCCAACTGCTGCCGGCCACCGGTCAGACGCCCATTGCCATCCCGGCCCAGCCGGCCGGAACCGTGCTGCGCTTTACCTGTTCGATGGGCATGTACACCGGGCAGATCGTTTTTGAGAACTGATCCCAGCGGGAGCCGCCAACGATGAAAAAGAATTTCCAGGTGACGGGCATGGAATGCAGCCAATGCGCCATGCGGATTGAGGGGCTGGAAGATGATCTGCCCGGCGTGAAGAGCGTGGCGGTCAGCTACGCCAAAAGCCAGATGGTCGTGGACTACGACGAGACCCGCATCAGTGAGGCGCTCATCGTCGCCGCGGTGAAAAAGCTCGGCTACACCGCCGCGGCGGCCTGACCGCCAGCCGCCGCCGGAAACGCCGGCCCCCTCCGAAGACGCCCGCCCGCACCGCCGCGGCGGGCGTTTTGATTCCCGGGCCGCTGACCGCCGGGTACGCCATTCCGCCGGCCGCCGCCGGCGCAGAGCCGTCATTTGTCGCGCGCGGGTTTGGCCCTCCAGCGGATGCGGGGGCGCGGGTGGATCGCTATCCTGGGTGCTAATCAACCACCGCGATCCAAAGGAGACCTGCCATGCGCGCTTTATTTTTCCGCTCGGTGACTGTGATTGCTCTGGCCGGCCTGGGGTTGGCCGCCGCCGCCTGCGGCGCGGCGGCGCCCGCGGCCGCCGGTCCCGTGACCTCCACGCTCACCGAAGCGCAGGCCCGCGAGGCGGGCGAGAACGCCTTCCAGGCGCTCAATAGCGGCGACTATGCCGCCTGGAGCCGTGATTGGTCCGCCGCGATGAAGGCCGCCATCAGCGAGCAGGATTTCCTGGCTTGGCGGGAGCAGGTCGTCCAGAGCCAGGGCCAGTATCAGGCCATCACGGCGCTGGAGCTGCAGCCGGGCCTGGATGAGCGCTACTTCCGCTGGGTGTACACCCTGCAGTTTGAGCAGGGTTCCGGCCGCATTACCCTGAGCTTCCTCAAGGAGGACAACCGGATCGTCGGCGTCTTCCCCGAGACAGCCCAGTAAGTCCCGCTCCGCTCTCCGCCGCCCGCCGGCCTCGCCGCGCGGGCGGCGGCGCGTATCAGCCGCTGACAGCGCCCCTTCAATTCAGGAGAAACCCGCATGGACCACAGCCTGACGTACCCGCCGTCCACCGCCTCCGCTGCTCCGCCGGTGTCCGGCCCGGTGTGGCGCAATCGCAATTTCGTTTTGCTCTGGCTGGGCGAAGGCATCTCCGTCGTCGGCGACCACTTCTCCATGGTGGCCATGCCGTGGCTGGTATTACAGCTCACTGGCGACGCGCTGGCGATGGGGACCGTGACCGTCCTGCAGACGATCCCGCGCGTGGTATTCATGCTGATCGGAGGCGTGGTGACGGACCGCTTTTCACCGCGCGCCGTGATGCTGGCCTCCAATCTCCTCCGTCTGGTGATGATCGCGGCGCTGGCCGGCCTGGTCTGGACCGGCGCGATCCAGATGTGGATGGTGTACGCGTACGCCCTGATTTTTGGGGTGGTGGGCGCTTTCTTTTACCCCGCGCACAGCGCCATGCCGCCGCGGCTGTTAAGCCCGGCCCAGCTTCAGGCCGGCAATGCGCTGTTGATGAGCACCAGCATGCTGGGAATGGTAGCCGGGCCGGCTTTGGCTGGCGGCTTGATCGCGGCCTTTGAGCAGAGCGGGGCCTCCGGCTTGCGCGGGGTGGCGCTGGCTTTTGCCGTGGACGCTTTGAGCTTTGTGGCCTCGCTCAGCGCGCTGGCCGGGCTGCGGGTTCCCGCGCTGGCGCGCGCCTCGACCGCGGCCGCGCCCAACGTCTTGGCCGATCTGCTGGAGGGCCTGCGCTTTGTCGGGCGGGACGCGACCCTGCAAGCGGTGTTTGGGGTCGCCGCGCTGGGGACCTTGCTGACGGCCGGCCCGATCGCGATCGGCCTGCCGGTCCTGGCGCAGACGCGTTTTGCGGAGGGCGCGGCGGCCTACGGGCTGCTGATGTCGGCCTCGGCGCTGGGCATGCTGCTGGGGACGGTTTTGGCCGGCGTCCTGCCTCAGCCGCGGGCCGCGCGTTTGGGCATGACGCTCGTCAGCGTCTATGCGGCCCAGGGTTTGGGCGTGGCGGCGCTGCCCTGGGCGTCGGCGACCGCCCCGGCCGCCGCGCTCGCGCTGGGCGTGGGAGTGTGCAACGGCTATGTCATGATTTTATTCACCAGTTGGTTTCAGCGCCGGACGCCGGCCGCCCTGTTGGGCCGGGTCATGAGCCTGCTGAATGTGGCGGTGCTGGGGCTGGCGCCGGTCTCCACGGCGGCGGCCGGCGCGCTCAGCGGGTTGGGCGTCACCGCGCTGTTGGCGGGAGCCGGCGGCCTGATGACGGTCGCCATCTTTGTGATGGCTTTCCAACCCGCGCTGCGGGCCATGGGCGATGAGCCCGCCGCGGCGTGACGCGCCGTGGTCCGCGCCGCCTGGTTCCGCCCGGCTCCGCCCAGCGCGGGCCGGGCGGCTGTGTCATTTGACGCGCCCGCGCCGGCCGGGCGCGCCGTCATTTGCTGGACGCGCAATCGGCCGCTCCGCCGATGCCGGGTCCCCCCTCCAGGGGGTAGAGTAACCGTATGCCCAACGCACCCTCGCCCGCCGGCCCGGCTCTGCCGGCCCTCATCATCGCCCAGCCCGGGGCGCTGCGTGACGCTTGGCGCGCCCTGCTGATGACCATTCCGCGCTTGGGTGATATTGAACAGGCGGCCGACGCAGGCGCCGCGCTGCAAGCCGTCGCTCGCCGGCGGCCCGGGTTGGTGGTGGTGGAAGCCCGGTGGCCCCACGGTGAAGTAACCCGGCTGCTGAGCCAGATCAAAGCCATTTCACCGGAGACTCGGCGGGTGGTGATGGTTGAAACCGTCCAACAGCGGCGCGCCCTGGCCGCGACGGCGGCGGAGGCGGTCATGCTGCAGGGAGCGCCGGCCGCTGTGGTGGCGGCGGCGCTGGAGCGGCTGCTGGCCGGCCCGGCCGACCCCTCACTGGAGTTGTCCTAGGATGAAACCGTCCGAACCCTATGCCCCGCGCCCTGTTCGCTTTTTGGAGCTTTGGCAGGTGGATGGCTGGCGCCTGAAGCTGTATGGGTTGTCTTATCAGCGCCCCGCCATCCGCCCGGAGCTGCGGCCGCTCGCCCAGCAGGTGGCGCGCGAGCGCCTGCGGATCTCCGCGGCCGGCCAGCCGCATTATCACCTCGGTTTCGTGGGCATCAACGATGGGCGCGGCGCGGTCTTTGTCTTTGTGGATTTCTGGGCGGACGAGAATGAACTGTATCATCACGTTTACACGGCGCCCAAGGATCAGCCCGCGCGGCTGAGGTATCAGACCCCCACCGGCTTGACGGCGTGTGTGTGGGATTTGAGTGTGCTGGCTTTTGAGCGCCAGGCGTGGGTGGAAACGGTTCTGGCTAATCCCGCCGGGCCGGATTTTGACCAGTATCTGGCCAGGCGCCTGAACGCGGATATTTGAGCGGAGCCGCGCTCGCGGCCGGCGGGTGGGCGCCTCACTGTCCAAGGTCCCAAAGGTATGCCCGGCCTTTACACAGCCTTCAGCCGGGATTTACAGACTTCCGACCGTTCGACTCCTATTCTCGAAACTAAGCAGCGTCATTCTTGCTGACCGCCGGGCGGTTTCCGGCCGCCTCGGCCGCCCTCCCGCGGCTGGCTTTGGCGGGAGGTTCACCCTGGCCCGCCGGGGCATTGTTCCGCCTGGGCTGCGGGCTTGGCGCTGCTTATCGCT
Source organism: Anaerolineales bacterium (assembly GCA_017999235.1). Next base: position 15,451 of record JAGOBN010000020.1, read on the forward strand.
GGCCGGAATCGCGCTGGCCCTGTTCCAGGAGAAACCCATGGTGCGCAACCTCACGCTGTTTTGGAAGATCATGCTGCTGGCGTTGATGATCCCGCTCGCGATGGCCCTCATGGCGGGGATTGGCCTGCAGGGCCACAGCGCGCTGAAGACCGAATACGACAACCTGTACGGCTTCATGCTGATCCCCATCATGAACCTGGATCAGGCGAATCTGGACCGCGCGACCCTGGCGGCCGATTTGAGCGAACTGACCCGGCCCGATCTGACGGCGCCGCGCCGCGCCGCCTTGCTGCAGATGATCCCGGCGACTGACCAGGCCATGACGGCGGTGCTCACCCGGTACGAGGCCGAGTGGGTGACCACGCTGAGCCCGGAGTTCTCGGCTATTTTGGTCCGGCTGGGTGAGCAGGCCTTGCAGCAGCAGGAGGCGGACGCGCTCACCCAGTTTCACCAAGCGTATGCCGTCTATGCGCCTCAGCGCGACGCGCTGTTGGCTGGCGCCGCCCCCGCCGCCGCCGCGCTGGATGAGAGCCTGCCCGCGATGGAGCGCGCGTTGGATGCCCTGGTGCGGGTCAATGGGCGCTTCGCCGAGCTCTCGAATGAAGCCGCCCAGGCCGCCATCACCCAGGCGCGGTGGAAGCTGCTCGCCGCGGGCGTGGTGATCGGTCTGCTGGCTGTCGGCCTGGCCGTTTGGCTGGCGCGCACCATCACCGAGCCGCTGGCGATTATGGCCGGGGCCTTGCAGAATCTGAGCCAGGGGAATCTCAACCGGGATATCCCGCAGTCGATCAAGGATCGCATTATGGCGCGGACCGACGAAATCGGCCGCGCCGGTCAGGGCCTGGGCGTCACTGAGGTATACCTGATCGAAATGGCGGAGACCGCCACGCGCATCGCGGACGGCGACCTGACAATCACGATTACCCCGCGCGGAGAAAAAGATGAGCTGGGCCGGGCCTTCGCGCAGATGATCACCAGCCTGCGGACAGCGGTGGGGCAGGTGGCGGAGAGTGCGCGGACGGTCCAGGTGGCCTCGGGCGAACTGGCGGCCGTGGCCGGCCTGGCCGGCGATGCCACCCGCCAGATCACGACCACCATTCAGCAGGTGGCGCATGGAACGGTGCAGCAGACCACCGGGGTCACGCAGACGGCGAGCTCCGTCGAGCAGATGAAGCGCGCGATTGAGGGGGTGGCCCAGGGCGCCCAGGAACAGGCGGTGGCGGTGGGCCAGGCCGCCAGTCTCACCGGCCAAATCACGGCCGCCATTCAACAGGTGGGCAAAAACGCGCTGGCCGTCAGCCGCGATTCGGCGGCGGCGGCCGCCGCCGCGCGCTCCGGGGTGCAGACGGTGGATGGGACCATACGCGGGATGGAAAC
>JAGOBN010000439.1 GCA_017999235.1 Anaerolineales bacterium
GGCCAGGCCTGGCTCACCCTCCAGGGGCGGGATGTGATGCTCGGCACGCACGAAACCGCGCAGTTGCCCATCAGCGATGAAGCGGCGTTGGTGTCGGCGGTGGGCCAGGCGCCGCTCATGGTGGAACTGCTGAACTAACATGCCGGCGCCGGTCGATGAGATTGACCGCAAGATCGTGGACCTGCTGCGCCAGGACGCGCGGCTGACCAACGCCGCGCTGGGCGCGCAAGTGGGCCTGAGCGCGCCGTCGGTCTTCGAGCGCATCCGCAAGCTGGAGAAGCGCGGCGTGCTCAAAGGCTACACGGTGCGGGTGGATGAGGCCGCCCTGGGCAAATCCTTGACGGCCTACATCCGCCTGACGGCCGCTTACGATGAACGCCACGACCCCGGTCTGCAGGCCATCATTCAGGACCCGGACGTGCTGGAACTCTACAGCGTGGCCGGCGAGGACTGCTTTCTGATCAAAACCCGGGCCAGCGATCCGGCCGACCTGCAGGCGCTGATCAACCGCATCCGGGGCCACATCACCGTCCAGCGCAGCGTGACCATGATTGCTCTCAACACGCTGAAGGACGGCTGAGGCATGGACGCGGTGGACCGCCGGACCTTGATCGAGTCCTACGGCCGCGCCGCCGCTGACTTAGACGCGGCGCGGCGCGCATTCCCGTCCGCGGCTTGGCATTACCGCCCCGCGCCGGACCAGTGGACGGCGCACGAGATCATCATCCATCTGGCGGACAGCGAAGCCAACAGCTATGTGCGCGCCCGGCGTTTCATCGCCGAGCCCGGCGCGGACCTGCTGGCCTATGATGAAGTGGTCTGGGCGCAGCGCCTGGACTACTCCGCGCACAGCGTGGAAGCCGCCGTCGAGCTGTTCCGCCTGCTGCGCCGCAGCACCTATCAGCTGATCCGCAGCCTGCCCGAGCGCGTCTGGGCGCAAACCGCCCGCCATCCTGAAAACGGCTGGATGACCCTGGACGATTGGCTCACGGTCTACGAGCGGCATGTCCGCGACCATGTGGCCCAAATGCGCCTCGGCCAAACCGCCTGGGAACGCGCCGGCCGGCCCGCGTAGCGCCTCCGGCTTCACCCGCGAGAGACCCGATGAAAATTAAAGAGTGGGGCGCGTTCGCCCTGTTAGGTTTAATTTGGGGCTCGTCATTCTTGTGGATCAAGGTGGGCCAGGGCGAGCCGTTGGCGGGCTGGTTCACGCCGGCCGGCGCCACCGCCTTCCACCCCTTCCTGTTGGTCACCTTCCGCCTGCTGTTTGGGCTGGCGGGGATGCTGGGGATTTTGGCCTGGCGCCGGCCGGCCCTGCCGCGCGATCCGCGCCTGCTGGCGGCTTTTTTGTTTATGGGCGTCTTCAACACAGCCCTGCCTTTTGTGCTGATCACCTGGGGCGAAACCCGCATCGAGTCCGGCCTGACCTCGGTGCTGAATGCCACCGTGCCGCTCTTCACCATCGTCATCGCCCATTTCACCCTGCACGATGAGAAGATCACGGCCCCGCGCCTGACCGGCTTAGCCACCGGCTTTGTGGGGGTGGTGGTGCTGGTCAGCCGGGATTTCCAGCCCGGCGCCCTCACCGGCAATCTGGTGGGCCAGCTGGCCGTGATTGCGGCCGCCGTGTCCTACGCCGTCGCGCTGACGTTTGCGCGCAAATATCTGCGCAACCAGCCGCCGGTGGTGCAGACCTTCATGGTGCTGTTGTGCGCGGACGCGGTGATGTGGCTGGTGACGCCGCTGGCGGAACAGCCGCTGGTCTGGCCCACCTCCGGCGTGGCCTGGTTCGCCGTGGCCTGGCTGGGCGTGCTGGGGTCGTGCGTGGCGTATCTGCTGTTCTTTTACCTCAACAACGCGTGGGGGCCGACGCGCGCCTCGCTGGTGACGTATACCTTCCCGGCCATCGGCCTGCTGCTGGGCGGCGTGTTCCTGGGCGAGGCGCTGGATTGGCGTCTGCTGGCCGGCTCCGTCCTGGTGGTGGCCGGCATTCTGGTGGTCAACGGGCCGGCGCTCCTGCGCTCGCTGACGCCGGCGCCGGCGGCGGCCGGCCATAAGTGAGGTGCCATCATGAATCTGCTGCGCGCCGTGCGCCGGCTGCCGTTGAGCGTGGTGCTCAGTCTGCTGGCGGTCTACCTCATCTGGGGGTCCACCTATTTTGCCATCCGCGTGGCGGTGACGGCCTGGCCGCCGCTGCTGCTGGTGGGCCTGCGCTTTATCCTGGCCGGCTCGCTGCTGTTTGGCTTCTTGCGCTGGCGCGGCGCGCCGGCGCCCACGCGCCAGCAATGGCTGCACGCCGGCGCCGTGGGGTTATTGCTGCTGGGCGGCGGCAACGGGCTGGTGACGGTGGCCGAGCAATGGGTGTCCTCCAGCCTGGCGGCCGCCATCGTGGCCACCTCCCCGCTGTGGGTGGCGCTCTTCTCCGGCCTGACCGGGCATTGGCCGTCCAAAGGCGAGTGGCTCGGCATCGGCGTCGGGTTTCTGGGGGTGGTGCTGTTGAACCTGGAGGGTGAGATGCGCGCCAACCCGTTCAGCGCGCTGCTGCTGGTGGGCGCGCCCATCTGCTGGGCGGTGGGCTCGGTGCTCAGCCGGCGTCTGAAGCTGCCCGTCGGGCCGATGGCGAGCGCGGCCGAGATGTTGACCAGCGGCGTGGCGCTGACGGTGGGCGGCCTCTTGCTGGGCGAACGTCTCGGCCCGCTGACCGCGCCGGCCGTGGGCGCCTGGCTGTATCTGGTGGTCTTCGGGTCGCTGGTGGCGTTCAGCGCCTATGTGTATCTGATCCGCACCGTGCGGCCGGCGCTGGCGCTCAGCTACGCCTACGTCAATCCGGTGGTGGCGCTGGGGCTGGGGCTGGCCTTCGGCGGGGAAAAGATCACCGGGGTCGGGCTGGCCGGCGTGGGCGTGATTCTGGCCGGCGTGGTCTTCATCACCCTGGCGCAATCCAAAACCGCCCCCGCGCCGGCGGCGCCCCGGCCGGAGCCGGCCGCGCCGCCCTTGACGGAAAGCGCGGACTGACGGCCGCGGCCGGCGGGGCGCTCACACATACCGGCTGACAAAATCCAAATACCCGCGCCGGCCGTTTTTCTTGGTCCAGGTCTCCACCGACCGGCGCAGGCGCTTGAGGCAGGCCGCGATCTCATCCAGCGTCAACGCGCGCGGCAAGCTCTGGGCCACGCCCTCTTCATTCACCAGCGTCTCGCGCCCCAGCCGCCAATCGCACATGCTTTTGGCGGCCAGGTACACGGCCTGGGCCGGCGGGGTGAGCCGCACGGCCGGCGCCGGCTTGCCGCGCGCCTCGGCCTGATAGCCGCGCAATAAGCCATCCAGAGCGGCCGCCACATGCGCGTCCACGGCGCCGGTCTCCGCGCGCGCCGCCCCCGCAATCGCCGCCTCGATGTTTTGCAGGACATCCAGATATTGATCTTCAACTTCAGCCATAGATGCTTGCCTCTCTCCCACTCAGCCGCCTGCCGGCCGCGCCTCCGGCTGGCCCGCCGCGGCCGGCATCAAAACCCGGTAGACCACCGCGCCGTTCGCCAGAGCGGCCGCCACACAAATGCCCAGCAGGACGCCGTACGTCACCCAGGCTTCGGTGTTCACCAGCCCCAGATACGACGGCTCATGGGTGGCGAACTCGGCCACCAGCCGGCAGGCCACGGTCTGCCCAGAGTAACACACCGGCTGCCGCAGGGCCGGCGGCCGGATCAGGCGCAGCCACAGCTCACCGACCAGGGCCGGCTGGAGCTCCGGGTCGCGCCACTGCCGCTGCCACTCCGCCGGCGGCAGGCCCGGCTCCGGGTACGCGCCCTCGTTGGTCAGCCCCAGCAGGATCACAATGTATTCCGCCTCGGCCAGCCCGCGGCTCAGGGCCGCGAAACTCAAGGTGCTTACCACCCCGCCCAGCAGATACACCAGCAGCATGGCGGCCACGCTGGACCGCCGGCCCAGCCGGCGCAGGGGCGGCAGCAGCACCACCAGCCCGAAGAGCAGGCCGAAAATCACCGCCCCGATCAAGGCCCCAAGAAAAATTATCCACATAATCACCTCGCGTTGGCCGGCGCGGAAAAACCGGGCCGGGTAGGAATCTGGTTGTGGCCCGTTTGAGCGGGCCCGCTGTCGCGCCGGCCGGCCTGCTATATAATCCTGTCCGAGGGCCTGGGCATGTCTGATTTTCAGATTCTTCTGCTCCCCAAAGACCAGTACTGGGATTGGGTAGCCGCCGCGCGGGACTTCGTGCTGAAATTTGGGGCCAACTTAACTTCCGACCCTGACTCGGCCGGCCGCTTCATGCTGCCGCAGCAGGTGATCACCATCGCCGGCGCGCCGGAGGCCTACCCCGCCCAGGGGGATATTCAGACCTGGTTTGCCCAGCATTATCCCAGCGTGCGCCTGGATCTGGTGCCGGCCCGGACGCCGGCCGAGCTGACGACCCTGCTGGCCCGCCGGGTGCAAAGCGGCCAGCGCTACGCGCCGG
>JAGOBN010000440.1 GCA_017999235.1 Anaerolineales bacterium
TTTTCGCCGTCAGCGCCCGCCCGCGGCTGGACCAGCGCTGCCGCGCCGTTATAGAGCACCTGGCCGGTGCTGGCGTCCACATAGATCAGGCCCTGAGCGGTGGTAACCTCGTAGGCGGCCCGGCCTTCGAAGTCCACCAGTTCCGGCGTCTTGACCAGCCGCGCGCCGGGGGCCGCCGTCTGCGCGAGGACGCCGGCTAGGCTGGCGGTGACAGGATAGCCAGCGGGCGCGGCGCCAGGGTCGAACTGAACCACGCCGGGCGCCACAGCCGGAGCCGCGGCTGGCGGCGCCGCGGCGGCGCGAGCCACCAGGCCGCCGATCAGGACCAAGACGAAAGCCGTGATCCCGGCCGCGGCGAGCAGAGCGGTACGTTGAGACATGCCTAACCTCCTGAAAAGTGAATTAGTGCTAGTTTATGGGGCGCGGCTTGGAAATCCATTGAGCCGGCCGGCCGATTTTCCAATCTGGTTCCAATCTTGAACAGCTAATCTGGCAGACAGGCATGCGAATCTTGTTGATTGAAGACGACCGGCGCTTGGCGCGCCTGATCCAAACCGTATTGGCAGGCGAGCACTGGGCCGTGGATACGGCCCATGACGGCGAGACCGGCCTGGACCTGGCCTTGCACGGCGCGCATGACGTGGCCGTCGTGGACTGGATGCTCCCCGGCCGGGACGGGCCGGCCATCTGCCGCGCCGTGCGCGCCGCCCGCCGGCCGCTGGCCGTGCTGCTGCTCACCGCCCGCGGCCAGCTCGAAGACCGGGTGGCCGGCCTGGACAGCGGCGCCGATGATTATTTGGTTAAACCCTTCGCCTTTGAGGAACTGCTGGCGCGCGTCCGGGCGCTGAGCCGCCGCTTTGATGTGGCGGCCGGCGCCGCCGATGAATTGCGGATCGGCAGCCTGGTGCTGGATCTTAAGGCGCACACCGCGCGGCGCGGCGAACAGCCGCTGGACTTGACCAGCACCGAGTGGAATCTCCTGGAGTATTTGATGCGCCATCCCGGCCAGACCCTGACGCGCCAGCAGATCCTGGACTATGTCTGGTCTTATGAGCGCGATGTCCAGCCGACGCTGGTGGACGTCTACGTATCCTATCTGCGGCGCAAGCTCAGCGCGCCCGGCCGGCCCGACCCGCTGCAGACCGTCCGCGGCGTCGGTTATCGTCTGGAGGCCCGCCATGCTTAAAGGCCTGCGCTGGCGGCTGACCAGCCTCTTTTTGTTGGCGGGGGTGGGGTTGATCCTGATGGTCAGCCTGGGCGCGTACGGGTTGGTGGGCTATTATTTTCAATCCACCACGGACCTGGCGTTGCAGCGCAAGATGGCGCTGGGCCTGGCCGCCCTGGGCCATTCACTGCCCGACGAGCTCGTCGAAGCCGACCAAGTCTGGGCGGCCCGCCGGCCCACGCTGCTGGTTCCAACCGCCAGCAGCTCCGACGACGGGGAGGCTGAAGACGACGGGCTCTCGCATTCCGACGAGGCCGGCGCCCGCAGCTTCTACGATACCGACCTCGCGCCGATTTACCTGGTGGCGCTGGACCGCCACGGCCAGAGCATCACCCTGGCCGGCACGACCCAGAACGCGCCGGCCGACGGCGCAGCCGCGGCCGCGGCCCTGGCCGATGGCACAGATTGGCGGACGGTGACCTTCAACGGCACGCGGTTTCGGCTGTTAACTTACCGGCTGGAGACAGATCAGGTCCTGCAAGCCGGCCGCGCGCTGACCGATCAAGATCAGGTATTGTCCCTGCTGATGCTGGGGCTGCTGGGCATCGGCCTGGCGAGCCTGGTGATGCTGGGCTTGGGCAGTTGGTGGCTGGCCGGCCGGTCGCTGAGGCCGGCCCAACAGGCCTGGGCGCGCCAGCAGACTTTCATCGCCAACGCCAGCCACGAACTCCGCACGCCTCTGACCTTGATGCGCGCCAGCGCGGAGGTCGCTCAGCGCGGCCTGCCGGAGGCCGGCGCGGCGGCGGCGGCCCCCGCCCTGCGCGGTCTGCTGGACGATATCCTGGGGGAATGCGACCACATGAGCCGGCTGGTCAACGACCTGCTCCTGCTGTCCCGGCTGGATGCCGGCAAACTGCCCCTGGAACTGACGGAGGTGCCGGTAGCCGGCCTCCTCGAAGACGCCGGCCGGCAGATTGGCCGCGTGGCGCAGGACCGCGGCCTTGTGGTGCAAGTCCAGGCGGCGCCGGGCGCGGTGCGCGCCGATGCCACCCGCCTGCGTCAGGTGCTCTTGATCCTGCTGGATAACGCCGTGCGCCACACCCCGGCCGGCGGCCGGATTCAGATGACGGCTGAGCCGGCCGGCCGACACATCACCCTGGTGGTCAGCGACACGGGCAGCGGCATTGCGCCCGAGCATCTGCCGCGCCTGTTTGAGCGCTTCTACCGCGCGGACAGCGCCCGCGGCCGGGAAGCCGGCGGCGCTGGGCTGGGGTTGGCTATCGCCAAATCGCTGATCGAGGCGCACCACGGCCGCCTCCACGTGGCCAGCCGGCCCGGCCAAGGAACGCAGGTCAGCCTGACTTTGCCGCGGGCGTAGCGGCCCGGACACCTTCGGTCCGGACAGAGGGCCGGCGCCTCAGCGGGCCAGCCGGCGGACGGGCTCGGGCGCGCGGGCGCCTTTGGCGGGCCGGCCCATCCCGCGCGCGGCGCCGGCGCTCGGCTGGGACGGGGCCAGAGCCGCCGCCGTAGAGAGCTGGAACTGCGCCACCACCTGCTGCAAGGCCTGGGCCATCCCCGCCAACGACTGCGCCGACATCGTCACCTGTTCGACTTGCAGATTCATGTCTTGGGCGGCGGTGCTCACGGCCTCCACCGCCGTGCTGTTCTCCTTGGAAACATTGGCGATCTTCTCAATCGCCCGCGCCACCTCGGTTGAGCCGGCCGCCATTTCCTCGGTGGCGGCCGTGTTTTCCTCCACCACCGCGCTGACGGCGTCCGTGGCGCCCACCAGCGCGCTGGAGAGCTGCCCCATTTGCTGGCTGGCCTGCAACGTGGCTTCGGCCTGCGCGCTGACGGCGTCGGCCGCCGTCAGGATCGCCGCCAGCGCCTCGCCCGCGGCCGCCGCCCGCGCCGCCCCCTGCTCAACCTCCGTCGCGCCCTCGCCCATCGCGGCGACCGCCTCGCCGACTGTTTGCTGGATGCCGCGAATCAAGCCGCCGATTTCCTTGGTGGCGGCCGAGGCGCGCTCCGCCAGCTTGCGGACCTCGTCCGCCACGACCGCAAACCCCTGGCCGTGTTCGCCGGCCCGCGCCGCCTCGATGGCCGCGTTTAGAGCCAGCAGATTGGTCTGGCTGGCGATGTCGTCAATCGTCTCCACAATCGCCCCGATCTGATCAGAGCGCTGCCCCATCTCCTTGACCTTCGCCGCCGAAACCCCCACCTTCACTTTGATGGTTTCCATCCCGCGGATGGTCCCATCCACCGTCTGCGCCCCGGAGCGCGCGGCGGCCGCTGCCGCCGCCGAATCGCGGCTGACGGCCAGCGCGGTTTGGCCCACCTGTTGAATAGCGGCCGTGATTTGGCCGGTGAGGCTGGCGGCCTGACCCACCGCCACCGCCTGTTCCTGGGCGCCCTGAGCCACCCCCTCAATCGCGCGCTTCATCTGCTCGACGGAATTCGCCGTCTGCGTGACCCCGATGGTCTGCTGCGCCGTGCCGTGCGCCACCTGCTGAATGGTGGTCGTGATCTGGCGGGTGGCATCGCCGGCCAGGCCGGCCACGGCCGCCAGTTCACCCGAGGCCACCTGGACCGTCCGCGCACTCTCCGCCACCTGCCCCACCGCCGTCCGCAGGCTGGTGATCATCTGCGCGAAGGCCCGGCCCAGTTCATCTTTCTCTCCGCGCGGGGTAATCGTGATCGTCAGGTCGCCGTCCGCGATGCGCGTGGCGGTCTCCGCCATTTCGATCAGGTACACCTCAGTGACGCCCAGGCCCTGACCGGCGCGGCCGATTTCGTCGGTCCGCGCCATGATGCGATCCTTGATCGACTGCGGGATATCCCGGTTGAGATTCCCTTGGCCGAGATTCTGCAAGGCCCCGGCCATAATCGCCAGCGGCTCGATGATGGTCCGCGCCAGCCAAACGGCCAGGCCGACAGCCAGCAGACCGATCACCAGGCCCGCGGCGAGCAGCCTCCACCGCGCCTGGGTGATGGCGGTCTGGGCGGCTTCATTCGAGAGCTCGGCGAAGCGCCCATTGACCCGCACCAGGGCATCCAACGTGCTCTCCATCGCGCGCAGGCTCTCATCCAGCGCGGCGGCGGCGGGGGCGGCGCCGGCCAACAGCGCGTCGCGCTGAGGCGCATAGACGGCGTACGCCTGGTGAAACTGGATGAGCGCGTCCGCCTCCTGCTGCTGTAAGGCCTGCTCACCCAGCCGGACTAAAATGGCCGAGAACTCCGGGCTCAGCGTGGTCACCCACTCCGCCTCGTACCGGGTGAGCACCGCCGTCATGGCCTGGTCAG
>JAGOBN010000441.1 GCA_017999235.1 Anaerolineales bacterium
GCCCTGATCCTGGATATCTTCGCCCAGCACGCGCGCACACGCGAAGGCGCCCTGCAGGTGGAGTTGGCGCAGTACCAATACCGCCTGCCGCGCCTGACGCGGCAATGGACGCACCTGGCCCGCCAGGCCGGCGGCGCCTCCGGCCGCGGCGGCACGGGCGGTGTGGGCTTGCGCGGCCCGGGCGAGACCCAGCTGGAATCCGACAAGCGCGAGATCGGCCGGCGCATCAGCGCGCTTAAAGCCGAGATCGAGAAGGTGCGCGCCCATCGCCAGCGCCACCGCGCCCAGCGCCAGCGCAGCGCCATTCCAGTGGTGGCCATCGTCGGCTACACCAATGCCGGCAAGAGCACGCTGCTCAACCGCCTGGTGGGCACCGAGGAAGTCCTGGCCGCCGACCAGCTCTTCGCCACGCTCGACCCCACCACGCGCCGCGTCCAGCTGCCCAGCAAGCATCCGGCGCTCTTCACCGACACGGTGGGCTTTATCCAGAAGCTGCCCACCACACTGGTGGCGGCTTTTCGCGCCACGCTGGAGGAGATCAGCGAAACCGACCTGATTGTGCATGTGGTGGACGTCACCCATCCCAATGCCGAGCAGCAGGCGCAAGCTGTGCAAGACACCCTGGATGAGTTGAATGTGCATGACGTGCCGGTGCTGCTGGCCCTCAACAAGTCCGATCAGCTGGAGGCCGGCGCCGCTGACGGCCCGGGCGCGCTGGCCGGCCAGGGCACGCCCATCTCGGCCCTGACGGGCGTGGGGGTGCCGACCCTGCTGGAACGCGTGGAAGCGGAGCTGTACGCGCAGCTGACGCCGTTGAACCTGCTGATCCCCTACAGCAAAGGCGGCCTGATCGCGCTGTTCCACGAGCAAGGGGTGGTGGAACACAGCGAGCACCTGTCGAAAGGGGTGGCGCTGCGGGGGCGCGTGCCGGCGCGGATCGCGCCGCGGTTTAAGGGGCTGGAAGCGAAGACGCGGCCGACGCGGCGCAAGCCGGCCCCGGGAGACGCGGCATGACCTGGCTCAACCAGATTTCCGCCTTTATTGCGCGCTACAAAGGCGCGCCCGTCCTGCTGGCGATTGTGCTGGTGGGGCTGAACTTTCTCTTGAAGTTTTTCAACCTGGGCTGGGTGAGCGACAGCGACCTGTTCCTGCACCTCGGCATCATCATCGGCCTGGTGGGGGTGCTGCTGGGGGAAGCGCTCGGCTGATCCGCGCCGCTTACCCGCGCCGGCCCAGCTCGCGCCGGATCTCGCGCTCGGCGTCGCGCTTGGCGATGGTCTCGCGCTTGTCGTAATCGCGCTTGCCGCGCGCCAGCGCAATTTCAATCTTGGCCCGGCCCTTGGAAAGATAGATCTTGGTCGGGATGATGGTGTAGCCCTTCTGCTGCGTCTGCTCCTTGAGCTTGCGGAGCTCTTTCTTGTGCAGGAGCAGGCGCCGCGGCCGCAGCGGATCATGGTTATAGCGCGCGGCCGGGTCGTAGGTGGCGATGTGGGCGTTGAGCAGGGTGGCCTGCCCGTTCTCCACGCGCACGTAGGCGTCCTTGATTTGGGCCTTGCCGGCGCGGATGGATTTGATCTCCGTCCCCGCCAGGGCCAGGCCGGCCTCAAAGCGTTCCTCTAAGAAGAAATCGTGCGCGGCCTTGCGGTTGTGCGCGACGATCTTGATCCCCGCGTCAGCGTCTTTGCTCATAGGCTTCTAGGGTTGAGTGTGCTCGGCCAGATATTGTACCGCCTGGGCCAGTTCGGCGTCCTGGCCGTCGGCGGCCGGCTCCACGGCCAGGCTCGGCGGCAGGCCGCCCTGGGTGAACTCGCGCCGGGCAGGCGTGAACCACAAGTTCGCGGTGACATGCAGGCTGGAGCCGTCCGACAGGGGAAATACATATTGAACCGAGCCCTTGCCGAACGTGGGCTGGCCGATGAGCGGCGCGCGCTCACGATCCAGCAAGGCGCCGGCCAGGATTTCCGCGGCGCTGGCGGTGTTGCCGTTGACCAGGACGGCCAACGGGACGCGCGTTAACGGCCCGCCGGTGACCGGGGCGGTGAAGGTCCGCTCCGGGCCGGCGCGGCTGGTCTCGTACATCACCACCCCGCCGTCCAGGAATTGGCCGGCCACTTCCACGGCTGAGTCCAGCAGGCCGCCGCCGTTATTGCGGAGATCGAGCACAAAGCGCCGCGCCCCCTGGGCGGTGAGCTCGCGGCCGGCGCGGGCCACTTCCTCGGCGGTGCGGTCGCTAAACCGGTTAATGGCGATCAGCCCCACCTCCGGCTGGCCGGCCACCAGGGTCCAGGTGGCGGAGGGCAGGGGGACGCTCTGGCGGGTGATGGTGAACTGCGGTTCGGCGCCGTCGGCGCGCCGCACCGTGATCCGCACCGGGGTCCCCACCAAACCGCGCACCAGCGCCGTCACCGCGTCCAGGGTCATGTCGGGCGTGATCGTCTGATCGTCCACCCGGATGAGCAGATCGCCGGCCTGGAGGCCGGCGGCTTCCGCCGGCGAGTCCGGGAAGGGCTTGAGTTCAATCGCGCCGGCCGCGTTAACGCTCAGTTCGACCCCGATGCCGCCGTAGTCGCCCTGCAGCGCTTGGCTTTGCAGTTCGGCGGCCGGCGGCTCGACAAAGACCGTGTACGGATCGTCAAAGGCGCCCACGTAACCCCGGATCAAGCCGTATTCCTGCGCCCGCGCCTCCGGCAGCGGGCCGTTGAAGTGTTGGAGCAGGAGCGCCCGCGCTTCGGCCAGCAAGGGGTAATCGGCGGCGGCCGGCAGACCCGGCAGATCCCAGCGCAGCGCCGGGTACTCGGCGGACCAGGCGCGCACGTAGTAGCCGCCGCCAAACGCGGCGCCCAGGCACAGGCTAAAAAAGGCCACGAGACCCAGGAATTCAAGCTGTTTTCGCATGCGGAGCAACCTCATTCGCCGGCGCTGAAGGCTTGCAGGAGGGGCAGCAGGGCGGCCAGATTCGGCCGCAGGATCTGCGCGCCGTCGGCCAGGGTTTCGGCGGTGACCATCGTCGAGTCGATCACGCGCGCCTGGATGGCGCCGCGGTCCACCTGCGGCCCGGCGCAGCCGAGCAGGGCCACATCGTCAAAAGTCAGATCGGTGCGGATGGAGCTGTAAAGAATCTGGGCCAGCGCCGGTAGCTGCGGCAGGGTTTCGGGCCGCAGCAGCCGATCGCGGATGGCGAAGATCACCTGCTGCTGCCGGCGCATGCGCTGAAAGTCGCTGCTGTCGTGCCGAATGCGGGCGTAGATCAGGGCCGTGCCGCCATCCATCGGCACGCGGCCGGCGGGAAAATCGATGGCGATGGTGTCGTTGGGGACGCTGCGGCGCGGATAATTCGGGTCATGGATGGGCGCGGGGATGTCCACCTCGATGCCGCCGATGGCGTCGATGGCCTGCTCGAAGGCCAGGAAGCTGACCACTGCGTAGCGGTCAATGCGGACCCCGAAGGCGGCCGCCAGCGTGTCCTTGAGTTCCGCCGGCCCGCCGCCGGCCACGCCGTACAGTTCGCCGTAGTGGTAGGCGGAGTTGATCCGCGCTTCAGTGACCGGCAGCTGGTTGGCCAGCGGCAGCCAGAGATCGCGCGGCAGGGACAGGATTTCCGCGCTCTTGGACGCGAAGTTGACGCCTACCAGCAGGATCGTGTCGGTGCGGGCCGGCCGGTTGTAATCGTTGCTAAAGCCATCCAGGCCGACCACCAGGATATTGATGCGGCCCGGCCCGTCGCAGGACGCGGGGAAGGGGGCGGCGGCCGGCAGCACGGGCGTGGGTGCAAAATCCAGCGTCAGGGGCGCGGCGTAGAACCAAGTGGCGGTCGGCCCGGGGGCTGCCGCGCTGGGTGGGGCGGTGGAGGCCGCAGGGGTGTCCAGGCGCGCCGGCGCGGACGGGGCGGGCGCGCGGGTGGCCGTGGCCGCCGGCGGCGCGCTCTCCGGGCTGGGCGCGGGAGAAACGGTGGGCGCGGGCGCGGCCGGGGAGCGGAACGCGCCGGCGGCGTTGGCGGCCAGCAGGCCGGCGGCGAACACAACCGCCACAATGGCCCACTCTAGCCGGCCAAACCGGATGGTTTTTAAGGATTCCATAGGGGCAAAAGTATACCATCCGCACTTGCCCGCTTCAGCTTATGGAGTTGACGACTGGCTGGTCTGCAGGAAGGCCTCGACCACGGCGGGATCAAAATGCCGGCCCGCTTGCTGCTGGAGGTAGGTTCGCGCCGCGGCCTTGGTCCAGGCCGGCCGGTAAGGCCGGTCAGAGCACAGCGCGTCCCACACATCCACCACCGCGAAAATGCGCGCCGCGAGCGGGATGTCGGCGCCGCGCAGGCCGCGCGGGTAGCCGCTGCCATCCCACTTTTCGTGGTGGTAGAGCGGGATATCCAGAGCGGGGCGCAGATACTCAATCGGGCGCAGCAGTTCGGCGGCGTATTCGGGGTGCCGGCGCATGATCTCCCATTCCCGCTC
>JAGOBN010000442.1 GCA_017999235.1 Anaerolineales bacterium
GTCACTGCCGCCGCGCCAGGCCCAGGCCCAGCGTCAGGCCATACACCAAATGCGCGGCCAGGAAATGCCACGGCGCGATCGCGCGCAAGGCCTGGCCGGCCGGCACAGCCAAGATGCCGTTGGCCAGACCGAGCAGGAGCGCGCCATAGCCGAGGCCGGCCAGCCAGGCCGGCAGGCCGCCCGTGATCTTGCGGGCCGCGCCAAACCCGGCCCCATACACGGCGGCCGCCGCCAGGTGGGCCAGCGCGCCGGCCAGCGGGACGCCGCCGCCCGTCGGGTCGAAGCGGCCCAGCGTGTCCGCCGCGGCCTCGCCGCCGGTCAGGCCGGCCAGGACCAGATAGGCCGCCATCACCACGCCCGCGCCCACGCCGATCAAGAGGCCGTCCACGGCCAGTTCGCCGAGGCTCCGAGGCTGTGCGCTCCGTTCGTTGTGACTGTTCATGTTCACCTCCCTGAAGTTGGCTTCAGCCTAGGCGGCGGCCGTCCAGCCGGCGTTACGAGGCGCGTTACCGTGGCGCGGCCCAGCCCCTTTTCGGGCATAGAGTAAAATCCCGGCGATGCCTGCTCACCCAACCACGCCTAAACTGTTTTTGTTTGGCGCGCCGCGTTTGGAGGTCAATGGCCGGCCGGCCGCCCTCGACACGCGCAAGGCGCTGGCCCTGGGCGCGTATTTGGCTTTGCAGGGCGGCGCGCACCAGCGCGAGAAGCTGGCCGCCCTGTTCTGGCCGGAGGCCGAGACGGCTAAGGCGCTCGGCGCCCTGCGCCGCACGCTCTCGGTCCTCAACACGGCCCTGGCCGGCGTTGGTCTGGAGATCGAACGCGAGAGTGTGGCCGCCACTCCGGCCCTCTGGGTGGATGTGCGGGAATTCCAGCGGTTGGCGGCGCTCCCGGATAATCTCGCGGCGCAGGCCGAGGCCGTCCGGCTGGCCGGCGATGACTTCCTGGCCGGCTTCACCCTGCGGGACAGCCCGGCCTTTGACGATTGGCAGTTCTTCCAGGCCGAGGCTCTGCGCCGCGAGTTGGCTGAGATCTTGGAGCGGCTGGTGGCCGCCTTGACGCAGCGCGGCGAGGTCCCGGCCGCCATTGCCCACGCCCGCCGCTGGCTGGCGCTCGACCCGCTGCACGAGCCGGCCCACCGCCAGCTGATGGGCCTGTACGCGGCCGCCGGCCAGCGCTCCGCGGCGCTGCGGCAATATCAGGAATGCGTGCGCGTCCTCGACCGCGAACTGGGCGTGGCGCCGCTGGCCGTCACCACGCAGCTTTATGAGACCCTCAAAGCCAAGGCCGGCGAGGCGCCGCTCCGGCCGGCCTCCGCGCCGGAGCCGCCGCTGGATGAGCGCGCGCCGGCCTGGCCGCTGGTGGGCCGCGACGCGGACTGGCAGGCGTTATCGGCCGCTTACCAGGCCGCGGCCGCGGCGAACGCCGGCCGGCTGGTGGTGCTGGAAGGCGAGGCCGGCATTGGCAAGACCCGCCTGGCCGAAGACTTCCTGCGGCATCGGCAGGCGGCCGGGGCGCGGTGTTTGACCGCCCGCTGCTATGCCGGGCAGGCGGGCTTGGCCTATGGCCCGTTTGTAGAAGCGCTGCGCGCCGGCCTGAGCGCCGACGGCGGCGGACGGCGGCTGGAGCAGCTGCCGGCGCATCACCGTTTGGAAGCGGCGCGGCTGCTGCCGGAACTGGCGGCCGCTGGGCCGGCGCCGGGACCCGGCGCGCAGGCCCGCTTTTTTGAAGGGGTGCGTCAGGCAGTGCTGGCGCTGCTGGCCGGCCCCGTCCCCGGCGTGTTTTTTCTGGACGATGTCCAGTGGGCGGATGAGGCCAGCTTGGATCTGCTGGCGTACCTGGTCCGCCGGCTGGCCGAGCAGCCTGTGCTGATCCTGGTTAGCTGGCGGGAGGCCAGCGGGCCGACGGCCCATGCCCTCAGCCGGCTGCTGGCCGAGGCGCGGCGGGCGCGGGCGGCCGCGGCTTTGACCCTGCGCCGGCTCAGCCCGGCCGAAGTGCGCGAGATGGCGGCGGCGGCGCTCCCGGCGGCGGCGGTCACGGCCGCCTGGGTGGAACGCCTGTATCGGGAGACCGAAGGGACGCCGCTGTTCGTGGCCGAGTACTTGGCGGCTTTGGGCGGGCGCGGCGGCCAAGCGGACAATTGGGAATTGCCGGCCGGCGTGCGCGAACTGCTCAACACGCGCCTGGCCGCCGTCGATGAACCGGCGCGGCAGATCCTGGCCGCGGCCGCCGTCCTGGGCCGGTCGTTTGACCTGGACACGGTCCAGGCGGTGAGCGGCCGCAGTGACGACGAAACCGCCACGGCGCTGGAGGCGCTGACCGCGCATGGCTTGATCGCCGAATTGGCCGCGCCGGTCTCGGCCGCCCGCGTGAGCTACGATTTCAGCCACGACAAACTGCGCGCCCTGGTTTACGACCAGACCAGCCTGGCGCGGCGGCGGCGCCTGCACTTGCGCGCGGCGGAAGCCCTGCTCTACCAGACGCGCGGGCGCGGCGAGGATGTGGGGCGGCTGGCCGGCGTCCTGGCCGAGCATTTCCGCGCCGGCGGGCGCGCGGCGGAGGCGGCCGAGTATTTCCGGCGGGCGGGGGATTACGCGCGTGCGGTGTACGCCAATGCCGATGCGCTGACGCACTACCGGTCGGCGCTCCAGTTGGGCTACAGTGACGTGGCGCCCCTCCACCTGGCGCTGGGGGACTTGCTGACCCGGGCCGGCCATTATCCGCAAGCCTTGGCCAGCTACGAAGCGGCGGCCGCAGCCGGCGGGCCGCTCTGCGATCTTGAGATTCGGCTGGCCGTGGTCTATGACCGGCGGGGCGAATGGGAGCTTGCGGATAGCCACTTCCGGGCGGCGTTGGAGGCGGCGGCGCCGGCTGGCCCAGAGCGGGCAAGACTATACGCAGACTGGAGCCGCGCGGCGCAGCATGCCGGCCAGGAGGCTCAGGCGTTGGCGTTGGCCCAGCAAGCCCTGGCCGCTGCCGAGGCCCAGCAGGACGCCCGTGCGCTGGCGCAGGCCCATAACTTGCTGGGCCTGTTGGCCAGCCGGGCCGGCCAGCACGCCGCGGCGCGGGACCATCTGCAGGCCAGCTTGCAGCTGGCCGAGGCTTTGGCGGATCAGGACGCGCAAGTGGCGGCGCTGAACAACCTGGCGCAGGCCTGCCGCTCGGCCGGCGATCTGGCGCAGGCCGTGGCGCTGACCGAGCAGGCCCTGCGTCGGTGTGTGGCCGTGGGGGACCGGCATCAGGAGGCCGCCTTGCACAACAATCTGGCGGATCTGCATTACGCCGGCGGGGAGGGCGCGGCGGCCATGGCCCACCTTAAGCAGGCAGTGGCGCTCTTTGCGGAGATTGGCGCGGCGCCGGGGACCGCCGCCGCCGAATGGCAGCCCGGCGTCTGGAAGCTGACCGAGTGGTGACGGCGCCGCGGCGCGCCGGCGCCTAGGTCCGCTCGTCCGGGTGCTGCACGGTCCAGGGCGCCCGCCAGTCGCCGGCCACCCGTAATTCAACGCCGGCGTCGTCCTCGATCAGCTTGCAGACCGTCATCTCGCCGGCGTTTTCGCCGTAGCGTTCCGCCGCCTCGCGGAAGCGGGCGTAGGCGGCCTGCGTCAGCTCGGACCGCGTCCCCGTCTCCTTGACCAGCGCGTCGATCAGGCTCAAATCCTTCAGACACAGCGCCAGCCGGAACGACGGATCATAGTGGCCGGCGAAAATCGACGGGACATCGTGCTGCATCACAAAGCTGTCGGCGGCGCCGCCCTTCATGGCCGCCCACCATACATCCGGCTCCAGCCCGGCCTTCTTGGCCGTGACCATGGCCTCGCCGATGGCGGCGGCGTGGATCTTCCAGAGCTGGTTGTTCACCAGCTTGGCCACATAGCCGTTCCCATAGGCGCCCACGCGCCGGACTTCCCCCATCGCCTGCAAGACCGGCCGCGCCCGCTCGATGGCGGCCTCGGTCCCGCCCACGAACATGATCATGTCGCCGCGGATGGCGGCGTCCACCGAGCCGGTGACGGGCGCATCGACGGCGCTCCCGCCGGCGCGCTCAAAGTCCGCGGCCAATGCCCGCATCAGGGCGGGGCTGCTGGTGGTGAGGTCAATCCACAGCTTGCCCGGGCAGGGGCCGGCCAGCAGGCCCTGCGGGCCGCGCAGCACCTGCTCGATCTGCGGGGGCCCAAATACCATCGTGACCACCACCTCGGCGCGCTGGAGCACGGCCGCCGGCGACTCGGCCCATTGGGCGCCGTGCGCCAGTAGTTTCTGCGCCGCTTCCGGGCGGAGATCAAAGACGGTGAGCTGAAACCCCGCGCGCTGGAGGTTGCGCGCCGCAGCCCCGCCCATATTGCCCAGCCCAATAAAACCGATGTTCATGGTTCCGCCTCCCTGAGTATAGCTGTGCTGCAACCCGCCGGGGAATCGCCGGCGCGGGGTCAAAACCTGCGGCTGCGCCGGCTGTGC